>NZ_JACBGA010000020.1:0-7200 GCF_021401285.1 Sphingopyxis sp. NFH-91
ATTCTGTCGTCGGTCATCGTCTTCTTCTCCAGGTTCGAGTTCGCATCCGAACCCTACCAGAAGATCGACGGTGGCCACCCCTTCAGGGAAACCTTCCTACACCACCCCTTGGGACACGACCGTTCTCTCTCATCATTCATCGTGGACAGGAGGCCGCAGACGAAGATTGGCTTGCTGCTCGAGGATTGCACAATCTGGCCCGGCCGGTGGATCAAATATTCCCCGAAGCAATCGCACCGACGTCAAGCTATTTGGATTCTCCAGGCGCGGAGAAGGCGTCCGCAGTCGATACCATACGCGCCATATACGCCCTGGCCCTAGCGCGGCGGCATGTTCGAAAGCTTCGGCTGGGACAGATTTTGAGCACCTTCCCCGAAATCGAGCCGTTGCCGACAGAGGAGCAACGCTCGGCCGGGCGCAGCGCGGCGGCCGCGTTTAAGCGCGCAAGGCGCTATTTTTCCGGTGTGGACGAATGTCTTGGCTGCGGCGTTGCAATGCGCCGAGTGCTGGCCGGAAAGGGCTGCGACGCCCGGTTGGTGGTCGGCGTGACCTTGCCATTTGCTGCGCACTGCTGGGTCCAGCTCGGCTCGGCGGTGCTGACAGATCCGCTTGATGTCGTGCTTCCCTACACCCCCATTTTGATCGCCTGATGGCAGCCTATTTTCGCCTTGAAGTTCCCAGACGTTCGGATCGCAACGGCGGCAAAAAGGCCGAGGTGGACCGGTCGGCACTCCTGCTCCACGGCGCTCGGCTTTGGTGCGACGAACATCCGCTGGAAGTTGGCGGAGATGGATATCTGATCGGTCATTTGTTCGAGCGAGGTGCCACGAGCCGGGTGCTCGACCTGTGCGAGGCGGCGGCCGAAAAAATCCTCGCATCTGGCGGCCGATCGCTCGCTACCGACTATTGAATTCAAGCTCGTCTCCCTCGCGGGCTTCGTGCTCATCCCCTTCGCTTTCTTCGGGCGCACCGCCTTCATGGCCGAGCGGGTGCTCGGACATATCATTTCCTCGGGGATCAAGGTGCTCGTGCTTGCGGTGATCACCGGCATCGGGACGACGCTATTCGATCTTTTCCTCAACGCAGGCATCGGGCCCGAGCCCGACATCGAGCAGGCGATGGCACTCGCGCTCGGGGCGCTGACGCTCCTCGGGCTCGGCATTTTCGGCCCCGGCATCGCCAATGGCATCGTCGCAGGCGGACCGCAACTCGGCGCAGGCGCAGCGGCAGCGACCACCGTCGGGGCGGGCGCGACCCTTGCCGCGGGTGCTGCCGGCGCGACGCTGGCGGGCGGCGCAGCCGCAGCGGCGGCGCGAAGTGCGGCTGCTGCGGGCGCTCGAGGTGCCGGAAGCGCCTCGGCCGCCTATGCGGCGGGAATGGAAGAAAAGCGCGGGGCGAGGGCAATCGCGTCCGGCCTTGCCAATGTTGCGGGCACCGCCGCGAGCCGCGCCAGCTCGCCGCGACCCGGCACGTCGGACAAGACCCGCGCGAGCGGCGCCGACGCACCGCCTGCATGGGCCGCCGCGATGCGCCGCCGCCAGATGGTGGCGCAGGGCGCCACCCTCGCGGCGCACAGTCTGAAGGGCGGGGACAGCCACGGCGGCGGCGCGGTCCCCGACATCAGCGAAAAGGACTGATCGATCATGTTCAAGAGACCGCATAATCATTACGGCCGCGCCCCCGAGCCGGTCACCCCCTACCAGCGCGCGGCGCAGGTCTGGGACGAGAGGATCGGCTCGGCGCGCGTCCAGGCGAAAAATTGGCGGCTGGCCTTCTTTGGCTGTCTCGCCTTGTCGGGCGGCCTTGCCGCAGGACTTGTCTGGCAGTCGGCGCGCGGGACGATCACCCCCTGGGTGGTCGAGGTGGACAGGTTTGGCGAAGCGAGGGCGATTGCCCCAGCCGACGCCGACTGGACGCCGGCGGACTCGCAGATCGCCTTTCACCTCGCGCGCTTCATCGAGCATGTGCGCAGCATTCCCGCCGATCCGGTGGTTCTGCGCAAACACTGGCTTTCCGCTTATGATTTCACGAGTGCGACCGGGGCGCAGGCACTCAATGATTACGCCCGCAACAATGATCCGTTCGCCGAGGTCGGCAAGCTCCAGGTCTCGGTCGATGTCTCGAGCGTGATCCGCGCGTCGAAGAACAGCTTCCGCATCGCCTGGTCCGAACGCCGCTATCAGGACGGCAGCCTCGTCGAGACCTCGCGATGGTCGGCGATCCTGACCGTGACCCTGACGCCGCCGCGCACGCCAGAGGCGCTGCGCCGCAACCCCGTCGGAGTCTTCGTGTCCGCTATTTCATGGTCCAAGGAGCTCGATCAATGATCAGAATTTCCGCCATTTCGCTGGCTCTTGCGCTGGCGGTCCCGACCGCTTGGGCGAGCGAGCCCGCCGACCCCCGGCAGCAGGTCGGGCGCGCCAACGCGAACGCGCGCGTGGAGCCCGACCGGCAGGCCTTCCGAAACGCGATCCAGCAATATGCATGGGCCGATGGCGCGCTCTACCAGGTCTACGCCGCGCCGGGGCAGATCACCGATATCGTGCTGCAGGAAGGCGAGCAGCTGGTCGGACCCGGGCCGGTCGCCGCGGGCGATACGGTGCGCTGGATCATCGGCGACACGGTGAGCGGCACCGGCGCGAAGCGCCGCGTTCATTTGCTCGTGAAGCCAGTGCGCTCCGACATCACGACCAACATGATCATCAACACCGACCGGCGGACCTATCATGTCGAGCTGCGCGCGACGCCGTCCGCCTATATGGCGTCGGTCTCATGGACCTATCCCGCCGACGAACTGCTGGCGGTGAAGCGCGCCGAAGCGGAGGCGGCTCGGTCTGCACCGGTTGCTGCCGGCATCGCGCTACCGTCGCTCAGCTTCGCCTATAAATTGTCGGGTGACCGCGTGCCGTGGCGCCCGGTCCGCGTCTTCGATGACGGCCGGCAGACTTTCGTCGAGTTCGGCGAGAGCATTGCGGCGGGTGACATGCCGCCGCTCTTCATCCTGGACGAAAAGGATCAAGCGGAGCTCGTCAACTACCGGGTCGAAGGCCGCTATATCGTCGTCGATCGCCTGTTCGAGCGCGCCGAGCTGCGGCTCGGCGCTGGGCGGGCCGCTAAATCGGTTCGCATCAGGCGCGGGCGGAGCCCGTCATGACCGGCAGCCAGCGGCAAATCCCGGCGGCGGACTTGCCAGATCCAGACCCCGCTGCCGCCGAACCCTTTCGGCTTGCCGCCGACCCGCCGCGCGTCATGCGCCTGTCGCGAAAGGCGCTGGTGATCGCGGGCGGCGCGGCGGGCGCCGCGATTGGCGGCGCGCTTCTCTACGCCCTCAGGCCGAC
Organism: Sphingopyxis sp. NFH-91; assembly: GCF_021401285.1. Taxonomy (NCBI): domain Bacteria; kingdom Pseudomonadati; phylum Pseudomonadota; class Alphaproteobacteria; order Sphingomonadales; family Sphingopyxidaceae; genus Sphingopyxis; species Sphingopyxis sp. NFH-91. Next base: position 3,339 of record NZ_JACBGA010000020.1, read on the forward strand.
CGCACATGAGACGCCGGAAAATCTTTACGATGCGGCGGCCAGCAGCCGCTCCGAGACCGTAACCGGGGCGCCGAAAGATTATACCGTCATGCCGAAGCTCGGGCCTCCTCTGTCCGGCGATCTCGGGCGGCCGATCATATCGGCGCAGCGCGATGGAGAGTCGCTACCCGAGCCGGCGACAGGACCGGTAGAGCCGCCTCCCGATGCAGGTCAGCAGGGGCTTCAGCGGGCACAGCAGGAACGAGAGACGGCGCGGTCGAGTGGTCTTTTCGGCGCTGCGACGGGGACTTCGGCTCCCGTGCCTGGATCGACGGGGCTCGCGGAACCGGACGTTCCATCCATTGCGCCCGCAGGAAGAACCGGGTTCCTTGCGCCGCGCGCGGAACATGCCGAAAGCGCTGAGCGGATCCGCACCCCGGCTTCGCCTTATATATTGCAGGCGGGCAGCGTCATTCCGGCCGCATTGATCACCGGCATCCATTCGGATCTGCCGGGTCAGATCACCGCGCAGGTTACCCAGAACATCTTCGACAGCCCGACGGGACGCCATCTTCTCATCCCGCAGGGGGCGAGGCTTATCGGCGCCTATGACAGCGAGGTCGCGGCCGGCCAGAGCCGGGTCCTTCTCGCATGGGATCGGCTGATCCTGCCGGGCGGGCGCTCGATCATGCTCGATCGCCAGCCGGGCGCCGACGCGGCCGGGATGGCGGGGCTCGCCGATCGAACCGACCATCATTGGGGCAGGATGCTGCGCGCCGCCTTCGTTTCGACCTTGCTCGGGGCAGGTGGCGAACTTGGATCGGGCCGAGACGATGAACTGGTCCGGGCGGTCCGCGAGGGCGCACAGGACAGCTTCGGCCAGACCGGGCGCAGGCTCGTCGAGCGCGAGCTCGCAATCGCGCCGACCATCCGGATACGGCCGGGCTTTGGCTTCCGCGTGATCGTGACCCGCGATCTTATGTTCGAGCCAATGGAGGAGGGTCGATGAGGCGGCTGCGGCTCGGCTCCGTCGCCGCGGAAAGGCCGTTGAGGCTTTCGGATCTGCAGTCGGCCCGATCCAAAATTAATTTGAGTGTGAAAAATCGCCTGTTTCGGGCATCGACGATGCGATCGAGGCTTCGGAATGGGCGGGATGGCTGGCGAACAAAAGATTCTGATCGTTGACGATCACCAGATCACGCAGGCCGGTTTGAGGATGCTATTTCAGGCCTATCCCGAATATATCGTCGTGGGTGCCCTCGATCGCGGCGCTACGGTGGCGGCCTTCGTCCAGTCGCAGCCAGTCGATCTGGTCATCCTGGACCTCAACATACCCGATGTGAAAGGCATCAACATCCTTGCTGAGATCGTTGGTTCGCGCGACATGACGGTGATCATCCTGACGGGCGAAAGTGCTTATGGCGAGGTAGAATATGCGCTGAAACTCGGCGCTCGGGCCGTGGTGAGCAAAGCGGATCCGGCCGAAGAAGTCATCGCTGCTTGCGAGGCGGCGCTCGCAGGCGAGCTCTATATTTCTCCGCACATGCGGGACGCGCTCGGTCGCTATCGCCAGCCCCCCGTCACCCTTTCTTCACGGCAAATGGCGATTCTTCACTACCTGGCCCAGGGCGAGAGCAACAAGGAAATTGCCTACCGACTGTCAATCGCGCAGCCGACTGTCTCTTTTCACATCGCCGAACTCCGGCGCAAGCTCGAGGTGGCCAACAACCGCAAGATCGTCGAACGCGCGCAGGAGCTAAACATTCTCTGATCTCGCTGCAAAAACGGGGTGGCCAAGCAACTCGCGGCAAATTGGCTTGATGATCATCAAGCCGACCTGATTTCTCAGCCGGCTGCGCGTGACCGTTGTGTCGTCATAGCTCAAGGCGATTATCTGCCGCTTCGCGACGGTCGAGCCGGCCAGTCCGGTTTCGAACGCTGCGCGCTGGTCAAAGTCGAGAAGTTGCCAGTCTGGAAGGCCTGCCTGGATCGTCTCTGCGTCGCACGGCGTCACCTCCGGCCAAGCGCAGGGCAGAAGAATTCGGATAAGGGTTCCGCTCGAATCCGAAGACAGGATTTCCAGCGAACCCGACAGACGTTCGATGAGCCGCTTGGCGGACCGAAATCCCGAGCCGGTGCCGCCCACATCTGCATGCCCGCGCAGCCGCCCCGTGTCGTCGCCGTTCAGCGCGTGCATGATCGCCGGGGACATGCCCCGGCCGCTGTCGCGGATATGGATTGCCGCGCCGCTCGCTCCCGTACCGATAGTCAGGCTGGCGCCACCGCGCTCGGTATAATGATAGCAATTGCTGAGCAGGTTTGCCAGCGCGCGCATCAGCAGAGGCTTGTCGGACACTAGGGTCACCTCTCCTTCGACTTGAACGGTCAGTGTCAGCTTTTTGCCCGCGAAGGGGGTGCGGAACATCATGGCCAGCGGCTCGACGAGCGCCTGCGCCCGAAAGCTTGACAGCGCGAGGAAGTCGGTGTCGTCCCCGACGATATTGGCGCCCGAGATCGTCGTCGAGACGATCTCGTTCAGATAGTCGGCAGAGCTTTGCAGCATGGCCGTCAATTCGCCATGCGCACTCGCGCCATCGCCGCGCTTCAGCACGCCGATCGCGCTGTTGAGCGCGAGGATTACCTGGCGGCTGTCATGCCCCGAGGCGTGCAAAAGAGCGTTCTGGCTGTTGACCGTCTCAAGCGCGAAGGCTTTTTCCTTGGCCAGTCGCGCCGCTTGCTCGCTAATCGCCACGCGTTCTTCCATCGAGCGAGCATAGTTGGAGTCAGCCTCTAGCTTGTCGCCTTGAATCTTCTTGAGATTGAGCCCGAGAGCAAGTGTTACCATCAGCGATTCGAAGAGCCCCACGGGCCCCGAAAGATGCCAGTTGATCGGTAGCCACGAGAAAATCCCCATCGAAGCCACGGCGGCATAGATGATGAAAGCGGCAAGGCTGCCCCAGCCGACAAACAGCGGCCAGAGCTGACGCCCCAGTTGCTTCATGGCGGCAAAACCAATGAAGGGCAGGAACAACGCCACCGCAACCGCGACAAACCAGCCGCCGATGTGGAGAGCACTGCGCAGGCCCGGTGGATAGAGCCAAAGCCCGGGCTGGAGCAGCATGATCGCAAGCGCCGCGCCGATCAGGGTGCGAAGCACAAGATCGCGCTTCGGAAAGCGTTGCCGGGTGCCGACGAAGCTGCGGCCGAACTGAGCCATGGCGGCAGCGAAGCCGCATTTGAAGATCTCCTCGATGGCGACCCCGAGGAGCGGGGCGTCGGCGAGGAAGAAGATGGTGAAATAGCCCTCCGAATGGACGGTGTTGAGGGCGAAAAAGGCCTGCGCGATCGCGAGCCAGATGAATTCGCGGTGACCGGTGATCGAGAAGAAGAGAAAATTGAGCAGGATCAGCACGACAACCGCTATCACGACGCCCGACACCATTGCGATATTTTCGCGTCTCGCCTTGAAGAAGCTGCCGTAGGTTTCGATCCTCAGCGGCATGTAGGTCGAGTTTTCGGACAGAAAGTCGATGACGAGGATTTTCTCCTGGCCCGGATCGAGCACCAATTCGCTGCTGAACGCCTGATAGGTTCGCAGGTTGCGGCTCGCTGAAGCGGCGTCGGCACCATCGACAGTCAGATCGAAGCGTCCGTCCTGAACCTCGTAGAGCCGAAAATATTTGAGCGAACCGCGCCCGGTCGTGAATATCCATGCCGCACTCTTGTCCCCGGCATTACGCACGCGAAGAAGGGCCGTAGTCTTAGGCCGTAGACTCATAAACGCGGAGCCAAAGCCGCATTGACGCAAGTTGGACCATGGCCAGGAAGTTTTCGGCGAGCTTGTCATATCGGGTGGCCACCCTACGGAAGTGCTTCAGCTTGG
>NZ_JACBGA010000021.1:0-6947 GCF_021401285.1 Sphingopyxis sp. NFH-91
TTCAGGATGCGGCGATCCATATCACTCAGACTCGGCACGAAGATTCCTCCATCTGTTCGAAGATTCTGTCAAAAAATGCAGAAATCAGCACTGGCATTGGTCAATTCGGCGAAAAATTGCGCATAGTGCGCGCTACTCTCTGCGGCGAGGGAGAGGAAGTTGGAATCAAAGTCGCCGCCACATTCGAGCCGCCTCATCATCGACAATGATGCGATCGCCGCGAATTTTCGGGATCTTGCGAGGCGTGTTGCGCCCGCGACGTGCGGAGCCGTCATCAAGGCGGACGGCTATGGTTTAGGCGCCGCAAATGTCGCACCCGCGCTTCTCCACGCCGGCTGCCGCAGCTTTTTTGTCGCGCGGCTAAGCGAGGCGGAGCAGCTCCAGGGGCGCGTGGGCCGCGACTGCGCGATCCTGATCCTGAACGGTCTCGACGCCGGCAGCGAAGCGGCCTGCTGCGATGCAGGCTTTGTTCCCGTACTGAATTCCCCCGCTCAGCTCGCCGCCTGGCGCGCCCATGCCCGATCAGCCGCGCGGCAGCTACCAGCCGCGCTGCAGGTCGACACGGGGATGTCGCGGCGCGGCCTCACGCCCGAAGCCGCGGTGACCGCCGCGCGAGAGCCGGGATTGCCGGAGGAGATCGACCTCAAGCTGTTGATGACGCACCTTGCCTGCGGAGACGAGCCGCTACGCGAGTCAAATATCGACCAACTCCGCCGCTTCGAGGCGGTCGCGGCGTATTTTCCTGGCGTTCCGAAGTCGATCGCGAACAGCGCCGGCGCGTTTCTTGGAACGGATTTCCACTGCGATCTGGTGCGCGCCGGGATCGCATTGTTCGGCGTTGCCCCGGTCACGAAAGCAGAGATCCTGCGTCCGGCGGTGCGTCTGGAGGCACGTGTCCTGCAGATTCGTACCGTCACGGCTGGCACGGCGGTCGGCTATGGCCTCGACCATGTCGCGGCGGCGGCACAACGGATTGCAACGATCGCCACGGGCTATGCCGACGGCTGGCCGCGAAACCTCGGCGACAAGGGCGCGGTCTGGCACCGGGGCGTACGGCTTCCGATCGTCGGGCGCATTTCGATGGACAGTCTGACGGTCGACATAAGCGGCCTTGCCGAAGCGGATATTTCGGAGGGAGACTTTGTGGAGCTGCTGGGCCCTTCGCAATCCATTGCCGATGTCGCGCGCGATGCCGGAACCATCGGTTACGAAATCCTGACCGGTCTCGGAAGGCGGCACACCCGCTTCATCATCGAAAATGGACGGATGCGCCATGCGCCCGATGGAAAAGCGGCATGAGAGTGGTCGTGCTGGGTGCCGGCGTCGTCGGCGTGACGTCGGCCTATTATCTGGCCGAAGCGGGTCATGAGGTCATACTCATCGACCGGCAACCCGGGCCGGCGCTCGAGACAAGCTTCGCCAATGCCGGGGAAATCTCGCCGGGTTATGCGTCGCCGTGGGCAGGGCCAGGCATCCCGCTGAAAGCCATGCGCTGGCTGTTCATGAAACATGCCCCGCTGATCCTCAAGCCGCGCATCGACATGGCGATGCTGCGATGGATCGTCGCGATGCTGCGAAACTGCACGTCGGCGCGTTATGCTCTCAACAAGAGCCGCATGGTGCGGCTAGCCGAATATAGCCGCGACCAACTGATCGCGCTGCGCGGGCAACTGCCGCTCAATTATGATCAGCGATCGCAAGGGACCCTCCAGCTGTTTCGGACGCAGAAGCAGTTCGACGACAGCGCGGGCGATATCGCGGTGCTCGAACATTATGGCGTCGCCTATGAATTGCTTGGCCGGGACGCTTGCGTCGCTGCCGAGCCCGGACTGTCGGCGGCGCGGGACCGTTTCGTCGGCGGTCTGCGTCTGCCCGGCGACGAGACCGGCGACTGTCACCTGTTCACGTGCCAGCTTGCCGCCCACCTGCCTGCAATGGGCGTCGAGCTTCGCTACAGTTCGCATATCTTCGGCCTGGAGATAGGCGAAGGCCGCGTCGACGGCGTGCGTACCGACACCGGACTGATCCGAGGCGACGCCTATGTGGTCGCGCTCGGCAGCCATTCACCCTCGATCCTGCGCCCCGCCGGACTGTCCTTGCCGGTCTATCCGGTCAAGGGCTATTCGATGACCCTGCCCGTTGCCGATGCTGACCGAGCGCCGGTATCGACGCTGCTCGACGAGAGCTACAAGATCGCGATCACGCGGCTTGGCGACCGGATCAGGGTCGGGGGTATGGCCGAACTCTCCGGCTTCAACGGGACGCTGCCGCCGCAGCGTGAAGCGACGTTGCGCCATTCGCTGGACGAGTTGTTCCCGGGCGCCGCCGACGCGGACGCACCGTCGCATTTCTGGAGCGGGTTGCGTCCGATGACGCCCGATAGCACGCCGGTAATTGGCGCGACCCCGGTGCCGAACCTTTTTCTCAACACCGGACACGGCACCTTGGGCTGGACGATGGCTTGCGGATCGGGGCGGCTTGTCGCGTCGCTGGTCGGCGGCGAGCGTCCGCCGATCGATCCCGCCGGTCTCGGAATAGATCGCTACATCTGAAACAGACGGAAAGGAAAATTGATGACTATCGAACGCCTCCATTCGGGCCCGCGCATGAGCCAGGCGGTGATCCATAATGGCCTTGTCTATCTCGCGGGCCAGATCGGCGCACCCGGCGAGGACACGGCCGCGCAGACCCGTGCGGTGCTCGACAAGATCGATGCGCTCCTCGCCGAGGCGGGAACCGACAAATCGCATGTCCTTACCGCCACGATCTGGCTTGCAGACATGAGCGATTTCGGCGCGATGAACGGGATATGGGATCAGTGGGTTGGCGGCGCCAATGCCCCCGCGCGGGCAACCGGCGAGGTGAAGCTCGCGACGCCCGACTATCGCGTCGAAATCATCATAACAGCCGCGCTTCCCTGATCAGGACAAGTCCGCCCTCGCGGAGTGTTGCGGCGGCCCGGAACCGAAAAGGCGGACGCCGTTACCCATATCGAGTGGACGCGGCGCCGCTTTTCGATTTTCCGCATGCGACGGCGCCTGTCGTTTTGCGCGATGGTAGGCCTTTTTTTGCCGTCTTCACAGCTGAATCGACAACTGCCGATCGGCCAAGGGCGGCGGAATGCGCCCGGTTCGGGACCGCTTCACCTACCGGGTGAGCGCGCCAAATATTCGGTGGGTTCAAGCAGGCGATCGACCGCCAACTGCAGGATGAGCGGCTCGACGCGGACACCCTGATGCAGGAGGCGGACTGGATGAAATTTCCGGACCTCGTCGTCGGGGCCAAACCCAAGCCGGGGCGCCGTCAAAGGCCGCCATGGGCGGAAACGGCCGCGCAGTTCGCTTCCAAATTATGTCGTTCTCCGAGCGCCAAGACTGGGGGCCGGCTCGTCGGGATATATCAGGCAGCTTTCGACCGGTGTGGCGGCCGGGGTCATTTTTGCCGGCTCTACCCGGCCTGCCCCCATAAGGTGGTACACGGCGCATCCCTTATTCAACAGATAGTCGGCCACAATCCGCCGGTGGCAGCGCCACCAGACGGCCTCGGAGCACATGATGGCACTGGACTTCTGGCCGCCCCGTTCAAGTAGTTCGGCGAGTGCGACCTGGAACGGCTTGGTCGTGGCATAGTCCGCATAGTTGTGAAAACTCTGGTTCTTCCAGAAACCGTTCGTGGCCGGATCGACCGACAGCTGCCGCGGCCTCCGCCCGCCAAGGTCCTTCAGATACACATGGCCAATTTGATATTGCTCAAGCGTGCGCGGAAGTGTGTCGAGATTATATTGAGGGTTGGTTCGCGAGCGCGGATGAGACCGTATATCGACGATTTGCGTTACCCCGACGGCACGCAGGATATCGACGAAGACTTCGATCGTCCGTCTCGAATGGCCGATTGTGTAAATCGACAGGGCGGCGGCCTCAATCATCGTCCGTCCCTTTTCCCAACGCCTGTCTCACGGCGGATTTGAGAGCGGGAAGAACATCGGATTCGAACCAGCGATTTCGCTCGATCCAAATTTGTGATCGCCAGGATGGATGAGGTAACGGAAAGTAATCCGGTAGATAGTCTCGGTAATGGCGGACACGGTCTTCCACCTTGCCGGGCCCCAAGGCGGCCGCCTGCGCGTAGGATCCCACGAGCAAGGTAAGACGAATGTGGGGCATGTGGGCGAGAAGGCGTGATCGCCAAAGCGGCGCGCACTCCCGGCGAGGAGGGGCGTCGCCGCCCGCGCTGCGCCCCGGATAGCAAAACCCCATAGGAAGAATCGCAATTGGCTGCGCATCGTAAAAGATGTCGCCCGACAGGCCGGTCCACGCGCGCAGCCGATCGCCCGATGGATCGGCGAACGGAACGCCCGACGCGTGGACTTTAGATCCTGGAGCCTGGCTCGCGATGAGCAGTCGCGCTTCGCGCGAGGCCTGCAGAACGGGGCGGGTTCCATGCGGGAGATGCAGAGCGCATGTCTGACATTGCCGCACCTCCTCGATCAGACTTTCAATAGAATTCATGTTGAAACCTGCAACTGCATCTGCGTGGCTTCAACCAGGAACGCCGATGGTCGGCGTCGGTTGCGGGCGCTTTCCCTGCGGATCCGGCGTTTGGGCAGACGTTCCGCCCAGCGGACGATTCAGCGGCCTGGAAAAATCAATCCTGCGTCCGCTGCCCGTCGAGCTGGATGATCGTCGCCATTCGAACGAGGTCCGACAGCGTTTTCGCCTGCATCTTCATCATGGCATTCGCCCGATAGACCTCGACCGTCCGTGCGCTGATCGAGAGATCAAAGGCTATGGCCTTGTTCGCCTTGCCGGCGACAAGACCATCGACGACCTCGCGCTCGCGCGCCGAAAGCGCGGCCATGCGGTCCATGATCGCCTGTCGTTCCGCCCGCGCGCTTTCGCTACCGGTCTGCTGTGTCAGCGCCCGCCGGATTGCACCCAGCATGATGTCATCGTCGAAAGGCTTCTCGATGAAATCGGCGACACCGGCCTTCATGGCCTGAATGGCGAGCGGGACATCGGCATGACCGGTAATCATAATGACCGGGATGGACGCGCCCCGAGCCTTCAATGTCTCCACCAACTCCATCCCGCTGGTCCCTGGCATCCGTACGTCGGTCACGACGCAAGCGCCATCGAGTGGCGGTGATGCCTTTAGAAAGGCGTCGGCAGACGCAAAGCCCCGGACACGGATGCCGGTGCAATCAAGCAGAAATTCGAGCGAACCGCGCGCGCCGTCATCGTCGTCGACCACATAGACGATCGGATCATTCGCCATCAATTAACTCCTCGTGGCCAATTCTCGGCAAGGTGAAGCTGAACCGCACGCCGCCGCCGGGCACCGGATCGACCCGGATCTTCCCGCCATGTGCCTCGACGATAGTGCGCGAGATCGACAAGCCCACGCCCATACCGGTGCGCTTCGTGGTTATGAAGGGCTGAAACAATTGCGCCGCCACGGCGGGATCAATGCCGGGGCCATTGTCGGTCACGGTGACCCGGGCCATGTCGCCATCGGACTCGATCCCGATCGTCATTTCGCGGTTTCCCGCGGTCGTATCGGCAAAAGCGTCGACCGCATTGCGGACGAGATTGAGCACCACCTGCTGAATCTGCACCTTGTCGACGAGCACCAGATCGACGGCTGGATCGAAGGCGAAGCGAATGCGGATATCATGTTCGCGCGCACCTACCAGCGCAAGCGCGCTCGCCTCCTCGACGAGCTTGGGCAGGCTTTCGACCGTTCGCTCGGTTTCGCCGCGTGCGACGAAATCGCGCAGCCGCCGAATGATGTCGCCCGCGCGCAGAGCTTCTGCCGCCGCCCGTTCAACGGCGTCGGTCAGCCGATCCATCGGAACCTCCTCGCGCGCCAGAAGGATCCGGCTGCCTTTAAGATAATTGGCGATCGCCGACAGCGGCTGGTTGATCTCGTGCGCCAGCGCCGACGCCATCTCGCCCAGACTGGTAAGACGGGAAACATGGACGAGTTCGTTCTGCAGCTCCTGCAATCGCGCCTCGGCCTTCTGGTTCTCGGTGAGGTCACGTATGAAACCGGTGAAAAAGCGTTCGCCGCCGGCCCGCATCTCGCCGACCGACAATTCGATCGGAAAGGTCGAGCCGTCGCGCCGCTCTCCTACGACCACGCGCCCCTTCCCGATGATCCGCCGTTCGCCGGTGCGGTAGTAGCGGTCGAGATAATCGTCATGCGCGCCGCGGTAGGGTTCAGGCATCAGCAGGCGCACGTTGCGGCCCACTATCTCCTTTGCCGGCCAGCCAAACATGCGTGTCGCTGCTGGACTGAAGTCACGGATATCGCCAGCTTCGTCAATGACTACCATCGCGTCGGGCACCGTCTCCAGAACCGAACGGAGATGCGCTTCGCGCGCGGCGAGGCTGGCGGCAGCCCTCTCGGTTTCGACCCGCGCGTGCTGGAACCATTCGCCGCCGATGGCAATCGCCAGCGAAATTAGCAGGAATGACGCAGCCGCTATCCAGCTCCCGCCGGCAAGAGGGCCCGACAGGCTGTCGCACCACAAGCCCGCCGCCGCGCCCGCCAGGGCCGCCAGGAGGCCGGCGCGCCATCCCGAAAGAGCGCCCGCCAGGACCACGCCGGGCACGAAGAAGATGAAGGTTGCGCGCTGGCCCAGCTCGTCGGCGAAAGCGAGGCGGACGCCGGCGCCCGAGGCGATGGCAACCAATGCGAGCGCCAGCGCCTGCGCCACCGGAAGCCGGGGCAGAAAGCGGCTCACAAAGCTGGCACGCTGGACCTCCGGTAAATCCCTTAGGGGAGGTACGGTAGGGACATCATCCAAATTTCCGCGCTCCTCTCTCCGGCCTATTTCGTCCCCATCGACGGCATCTCTACCCCTGCCGCCGGAACGGAGATGTTCCCATGACTGCACCTTTCATCGATCTCAGCGTCCATCACAACCCCAAGGGTCTGTCCGATCG
>NZ_JACBGA010000022.1:0-6295 GCF_021401285.1 Sphingopyxis sp. NFH-91
ACCATGAAATAGCCGCTCATTGACCGTCATACCCATCAAGCTGGGATCGTGCTGCTCATCCATAAATGCAGGGTGGCACAGCCGAGCCCCAACGCCAACGTTTTATGGGTTCACGGCCTAGCTCATGTCAGACCAAAACTTCGCGCGCCTGCGCGCACTCGTCGACCCCGACCACTTTCCGGCGCTCAGCCCCCAATATCTGCGCGCACAACCGGCGCTCGGTCTCGGCCCGCTCGATCCCGCGCCGCGCATTTTGCTGCTCTACGGCAGCTTGCGGGAACGCTCCTACTCCCGTCTCGTCGTCGAAGAGAGCGCGCGGCTGCTCCAGCTGTTCGGCTGCGAAACGCGGATCTTCGATCCCTCCGACCTTCCGCTTCCTGACCAGATCGCAGATGATGATCATCCGGCGGTCGAGGAGCTTCGCCAGCATTCGCTCTGGTCCGATGGCCAGGTCTGGTGCAGCCCCGAACGCCATGGTCAGATCACCGGGATCATGAAGGCGCAGATCGATCACCTGCCGCTCGCCTATAAGGGACTTCGCCCGACGCAGGGCCGCACGCTCGCGGTGATGCAGGTCTCGGCGGGATCGCAATCGTTCAACAGCGTCAACACGCTGCGCATCCTTGGCCGCTGGATGCGGATGATCACCATTCCCAACCAGTCGAGCGTCGCGAAGGCCTATCAGGAGTTTGATGAGGCGGGCCGGATGCTGCCATCGAGCTATTATGACCGGATTGTCGACGTCGCCGAGGAGCTGGTGCGCTTCACCGTGCTCACGCGCGGCCATGCCGACCAGCTCGTCGACCGCTACTCGGAGCGGAAGGACCGGAACGAACCCGTCGTCACGCCAGCAGAGCTCGCGGGAATTCCGGGCACATAATGTTCGCAAAGCGCGCCCGGAAACTTACGCAACGGTGCTCCTGGCGTAAGCAGATGCTTAAATCCGCGAGCATAAGCATCTGACGGATGGCCCGGCGGCGTCAGCCATGATCGGATCCTTCGAGCAACGAAGGAAAAGAGCATGCCACACGCGCAACAATTCGAACCCGAAGAATTTGCCCCAGCCCCCGCTCGCTCGCGTCGCAGCTGGGATCCCGTCGTGAAAATCACCCATTGGTCGATTGTCACCGCAATCATCGCCAATGCGCTGGTTACCGAAGAAGGATCGGGGGCGCACATCTGGGTGGGCTATGCGCTGGCCGCGGTCTTCGCGCTGCGCCTGCTGTGGGGTTTGATAGGTCCGGCCGAAGCTCGCTTTTCGGCTTTCCCGCCGAGCTTGCGCCGGGCTGTGGGGCATCTGCGCGATATAAGGGTCGGCCGAAAGGAGATCCATCGCTCGCACAATCCGCTTGGCGCGTTGATGGTCTACGCCATCTGGTGCGTGCTCGGCCTTATCATTGCCAGCGGAATAGCGATGGCAGGCCCACCTTCGGGCGCGCTCCCCGGCTCTGCGGATCAGGCGGGCGAGGTCAGCCGCCATTTGGTCGCCGAACAGGACGACGATGAGGAGGAAGACGAGGTGAAAGGCGCGGAGGGTAGCGAAAGCATGTGGGAAGAAGTGCATGAGACCAGCGTCAACCTGCTCTATATTCTGATTGCCCTGCATATCGCCGGAACAGTCTTCGAGACGCGCCGCAGCGGCCGGGAAATCCTGTTGGCCATGTTGCCCGGACGCGCGTAGACCGTGACCATGCGGGAAAGACGAAAAGCGCTGGAACGCCGGGCAGTCGCCATCACCTTCCTTGTGGCGCTGCAGACGCTCGCGACGATCTTCTTCGTCGCCGACGTCGCAGGCGACATCGCCGCGGATGGATGGAGCATGCACCTGTTCGTTGAATCCTGCGCAACCGCCGCCCTGCTGGCTGGCGTGGTCTTCGGCACGCTGCAGCTGCGCTGGCTGGTCGTTCGCGCAAGGCTTGACGAAGCTGCGGTCGCAACCGCGCGCGGCGCGATGTCAGATCTCGTCCGGCAGCGGTTCCTCGACTGGCAGTTGACCGGTGCCGAGGCCGATGTCGCGCTCTTCGCACTCAAGGGCTTCGATGCCGCAGAGATCGCATGCCTCCGCAGCGCGGCGTCGGGGACGATCCGGGCGCAGCTTGCGAGCATCTATGCAAAGGCCGGTGTCCATTCGCAGGTCGGCCTGCTGGCCACGATGGTCGAAGATCTGGTCGAAGCCCCCAATTAGCGCCGGTCCAGCACTCGGCAGGGACTGGCCGGCTGGAGAGGGTCGGCTTTTATGATGCGAAGCACGAAAGCGAACAAAGCGATCGCTTGCAAAGGAGCCCGGCATCGGGATAGAGGGCCGCCATTCGCAAGGACCCGGTGCAACTCCGGGTGGCTATTCCGGCCGCCGATCCGCCGGACAACATCGCACATGCAAATATGAGCGCGTCCGCCCGGGCGCCATGTGTCTTGATGTGAGCTTTTCATGTTCAACGGATTTACCGCTTACCGCCAGCAATGGTTCGCCGGCGCATCGACCGCACGCGCCGACATCCTTGCCGGCATTGTCGTCGCACTCGCACTGATCCCCGAGGCGATCGGCTTTTCGATCATCGCCGGGGTCGATCCGCGCGTCGGCCTTTATGCATCGATCGCGATCGCGATCGTCATCTCCTTTACCGGAGGGCGGCCGGGCATGATCTCGGCGGCGACCGCTGCCGTGGCCGTCCTCGTCATCCCGCTCGTCAAAGAACATGGCGTCGAATATCTCTTTGCAGCAACGATCCTGATGGGCATCATCCAGATTATCGCCGGATTGCTGAGGCTCGACCTCGTCATGCAGTTCGTGTCGCGCTCGGTCATCACGGGCTTCGTCAACGCGCTCGCAATCCTCATCTTCATGGCACAACTGCCGCAGCTCATTGATGTGACGTGGCAGGCCTATGCGATGGTGGCGGGCGGGCTTGCTATCATCTACCTGCTCCCACTGCTGACGAAGGCCGTTCCCTCGCCGCTCGTCGCCATCCTGATCCTGTCGGCAATCAGCATCGGGTTCGGCCTGCCGGTGAACACGGTCGGCGACATGGGCAAGCTTCCGGAAGGTCTTCCGAACATCGTCCTGCCCGATGTACCGCTGACTTTGGAAACGCTACGGATCATCCTGCCCTATTCGCTGACGATGGCCGCAGTCGGCCTGCTCGAATCGCTGCTGACGGCGCAGATCGTCGATGACATGACGCACAGCGACAGCGCCAAGCGCCGCGAATGTGCCGGACAAGGCACCGCCAACATCGCCGCCGCCTTCGTCGGCGGGATGGGCGGCTGCGCAATGATTGGTCAGTCCGTCATCAACGTGACCTCGGGCGGGCGGACCCGCCTTTCGACCTTCACCGCCGGCGCGACGCTCCTGATGTTGCTCGCCTCGCTCGGCCCTTATGTCGGCCGCATGCCGATGCCCGCGCTGGTCGCGGTGATGATCATGGTGTCGATCGGCACCTTCAGCTGGAACTCGATCGCGAACCTGCGCCGCCATCCGCCGACCTCGTCGATCGTGATGGTGACCACGGTGGTTGTGGTCGTGGCGACACACGACCTGTCCCTGGGCGTGCTCGCTGGCGTGCTGCTATCGGGGATATTCTTTGCCGCAAAAGTGCAGCGGATGTTCGACGTTCGGCGCGAGGCCAGTGATGACGCGAGCCGCACTACCTATTTCGTGACTGGTCAGATCTTCTTCGCCTCGGTCGACCGCTTCACACGGAGCTTCCAGACTGATGAGGCCGCACCCGACATCCTCATCGATGTGTCGGCCGCACATTTCTGGGACATCTCGGGTGTCGGCGCGCTCGACAAGATCATCGCGCGCCTGCGCCGCGAAGGCCGCACGGTGGAGGTCGTCGGTTACAATCGCGCCAGCGCCGACATCGTCGACAAGTTCGCGCTGCACGATAAAACGGGGTTCGAACTCGGTGCCGTACCTCATTGAAGAGCGGCCGGTCGGGAAGAGCCGCTTCCACGACGAGCCCTTATTGAAGCGGACATACGCTGTCGCGATGCAGCAACCATTACCTATCACAACACGTCCCGGTTAGCATTGCTTGTGCGCCGTAAGCGCGACCGTCCGTGCACGCCTGGAGACAGCTGCGACCAGGACAGCGACCGGCTTCGCGACCAGGACCGGAGCGATATGGAAAGCGATCGGGATCGCCTGCGCGACAATGACTGAACCGGCGACCGGAACCGCGACTGGCTGAACGCGTCGGAGGCCATCGACGACGAGCTTGCGCGCTTCAGCCTGCTGACAGGCGCCGAGCGCGCGCAGCTCCGTGACGAGATGCGCGCAAGAACCCTCGAGGAGCGAGCGCGCATTCGCGCCCGTCATCGACAGACGATCGGGCACCGCGCGCGCGATGGGTATCGCTGCGCCGCTTGGCGTCGGCGGTGGCGCTGGGACCGGCGATGGAAGCCGCTCGGGCTGCATGAGGCATTCGCGGCAAGCCTTTCGGCAGGACTTCCGCTCAAATTCAACATTTGCGATCGCCGGCTTTCATTTTCCATCGCGTGGATCGGCGGTACCAAGGCTCACTTTGTAGAGTTGGCCGCAAGCGAAGGCGCTTTGCAACGGCGGCGGAATGCTGCGGCGGAGGCAAAAGATGCCGCTGCGCGGATCGCGCCAGAGTCCTTTCGGCTCCGTGATTGTTCGTTCTTTGTCTACGGGTCTGGTGTACCCACCGAGCCACCCACGAACATAAAACCGAGACTTCCGCGCCCTTCCGGCGATTTGGTGACCCCTACGGGAGGGGACTAAATCCGCGCAACACGCGCTCTTTCAATACCTTAGCATGCCACCAGTATGGCCCTTTGTGCCACCTCTGTATCAAGTTTGAAATGGACCTGCAATGATGCTCTAGCGCCGAATTATGGTCATCTAGCAAGCGGCGTTTTGGGCAAGCAGATAGCCCATGCTCCCCATCAGCGGCGCGTGGATCGGTCTCAACACGCTAGGGGGCCGGGTTTCACCGCCGGTTCCATTGGTTACTGGCGGCTCACCTACCTTGTGCGGCGCCTCAGGGCCGGACCAAACCCCTGTCACCAGCCAGATCTCGTAGTAGTGCAACCATTCAAAGGCCCAGGGCAGAAGCTGCTGGGCGACCTGCTGCCCGAGGAGCATAGTCTCGTCTGGTGGATAGTATAGACAGAGTTCCGCGCCACGCGGATCGTCCCATGCGCCGTAGAGATGGGGCACCGGAAACCCGGCGGAGGTCGGCCTGACTGCGCCGTCCAGCACACGCACCGATGCTGCGCGCCATGGATAGGATAGCTTCGAATCAGCGCATCTTGGTCTGCCTTGGAAAAACTGGTCCAATTCTAGAGAGAGCCCGTTGTGGCGAAAGAGTTGGAGAAAGTTATGGGACGTCAACGTTTTACGCCGGAACAGATCATCGTGAAGCTGCGTGAGGCTGATGTGCTTGTGGGGCGAGGATCGACGGCGGTCGAGGCTTGCCGTCAGATCGGTATATCCGAACAGACGCTGTATCGGTGGCGCAAGGAATATGGCGGCCTGAAGGTTGATCAGGCGCGGCGGATGAAGGATTTGGAGCGCGAGAATGCGCGGTTGAAGCGGCTTGTTGCCGACCTCGCGCTGGACAAGGCGATCCTGCAAGAGGCGTCGAAGCTGACTTTTTGAGCCCCTCCCGTCGCCGCGAGGCGATCGAGCAGGTCAGTCGTGCGTTGCCGGCATCGGAGCGACGGGCCTGTCGCGTGCTCGGCCAGCACCGCTCGACACAGCGACATCCTCCGAGAGATGATGCCGACGAGGGACGCCTGACGGCCGACATCATCGCGCTGGCGAAGGATTATGGCCGTTACGGCTATCGCCGTATCCATGCGCTGCTCGGGCATGCCGGCTGGCAGGTCAGCCTGTCGGTGGTCGAGCGCATCTGGCGGCGGGAGGGTTTAAAGGTGCCGAAGAGACAACCGAAGCGCCGCCGGCTCTGGCTTGGCGACGGGTCGTGCATCCGGTTGCGCCCGCTGCACCGCGGGCATGTGTGGTCCTACGACTTTGTCGAGGATCAGACGCACAACGGCCGGAAGTTCCGGATGCTCAACATCATCGACGAGCACAGCCGGGAATGCCTGGCGATGGTGCCGCTGCGGCGGTTCCGGTCGAACGACGTCATCGACGTCCTCGCCGATCTGTTCATCGAGCATGGGCCACCCGAGCATATCAGGTCCGACAACGTCCTATGTTGGGAAGCAGCGGCGGGAACAGGCCAGCAGATCTCGTTGCGCCGAATGTGATCGGCGCTGATGATTTTATGATCCAGATGGCTTCCATCGTCAAGGAAGGCGCTCT
>NZ_JACBGA010000023.1:0-5718 GCF_021401285.1 Sphingopyxis sp. NFH-91
CTCCACCATAACGATGAACCCGGTGGCCACCAGCGACGCCGCATTCCGGGGTGGGGCATGCCCCACCCCGGAATACACCATCGCCTACACCGGAAATTACACCACGAGCGCGGACGCTAACTCTCCCCGAGGTCAGTGCGCTACTGATCCAGGAAATCGGCCGCGCAAAAATGCACGCGGCGGACCGGATACCTGCAGACGTGGTCACCATGCATTCGACTGTGCGATTCACTGACTCAGCGAGCGGCAAGGATTACAGCTACAAGCTGGTCTATCCGAAAGACGCCGACATCGCCTCTGGGCGGATATCGATCCTGACGCCTGTTGGGGCTGGGCTCATCGGGCTGCGCGAGGGTCAGTCGATCTTGTGGCCCGATCGCGACGGCAACGAGCGCAGCCTCGGGATCACCAGCGTGAGCCGCGAGACCTGATGGCACGGCGTTCCGGTCGGACACGGCGATGCGAGCGATAAGTCCGACCGAACGCAGCTATATCGCGATTTGGAAGCTGTCAGCGCGCGCAAGCCGCCAGGCTGCGCTGTAAAAGTCTCGTTCCGACGCGCCACTTAGCAATTCTCCATGTTCCAGAAATATATGGAGCTGGGAGAATAGCCGAATCTCCGTGAGACTGACCCGGCGAACCAGGTGATGCGGGCCAAGGCGGCCGGGGTGATCGAGCCCTGCGGCGGCGATCATCTCGGACAGCGCCAACAGCGTATTGCGATGGAAATTGTAAACGCGGGTCGCCTTATCGCTCACGACGAGCGCGCGCTGGCGCATCGGGTCCTGCGTCGCGACCCCGGTTGGGCACAGATTTGTGTGGCACGACAGTGACTGGATGCAGCCGATGGCGAACATGAAGCCCCGTCCGGCATTGGTCCAGTCGGCTCCAAGCGCCATCACCGTGGCAATGTCGAAAGCGCTGACGATCTTGCCGGCGGCGCCGATCTTTATCTTCTGCCGCAGGCCCGCGCCGACCAGCGTATTGTGGACGAACAACAGACTCTCGCGCAGCGGCATGCCGAGATGGTCGGTGAACTCGAGCGGCGCGGCACCGGTGCCGCCCTCCGCGCCGTCGACGACGATATAGTCGGGAAGAATGCCCGTCTTGAGCATGGCTTTCACGATCGCCATGAACTCCCACGGCTGCCCCACACAGAGCTTGAAGCCCACCGGCTTGCCTTGCGACAGTTCGCGCAGACGGGCGATGAACTGGACGAGCTCGATCGGGGTGCTGAACGCCGAGTGCCCCGGGGGGGAAATGCAGTCGCGCCCCATCGGGATACCCCGCGTCGCGGCAATTTCGGGTGTCACTTTCTCGGCAGGCAGGATGCCTCCCTTGCCGGGCTTGGCCCCTTGGCTGATCTTGAGCTCAATCATTCGCACCTGCGAATCCGCCGCCTGCTCGGCAAAGCGTCCGGGATCGAAGGCGCCCTCTTCGTCGCGGCAGCCGAAATATCCGCTGCCGATCTCCCAGATGAGATCGCCGCCATGTTCGCGATGATAGGGACTGATCGAGCCTTCGCCCGTATCATGCGCAAAACCGCCGAGCTTCGCCCCTTTGTTCAGCGCGCGTATCGCGTTCGCACTGAGCGCGCCGAAGCTCATCGCCGAAATATTGAAGATCGATGCCGAATAGGGCTGGCGACAGGCCTCGCCGCCGATTGCAATCCGAAAGCCGGCCGGATCGGCGACAGGAGCGGGGCGCGTCGAGTGCGCGATGAACTCATAGCCATTTTCATAGACGTCGATGAGAGTACCGAAGGCGCGATCGCTTACCTCATTCTTGGCCCGGGCGTAGACAAGCGAGCGCTGGCTCCGCGAAAAAGGCGTTTCCTCATGATCGTCCTCGAAGAGATATTGCCGGAGTCCCGGGCGAATTTCCTCGAAGAACCATCGCAGTCGGCCGACGATCGGATAGTTGCGGCGTACCGAATGCAGCGGCTGCCGTAGATCGTAAAGCCCGATGCATGAGAATGTCACGCCCGAGGCGAGCAGCGCCCATGCCCAGGGCGCCGGAAGACCGGGAAGTGAAATGAGCGCCGCGGCTATGCTCGCGGCGAGCGGGATAAAACGAACGAAGGGCAAGGGAAGCTCCGCGACCTGCAGCAGGCCAGATTTGAGAGTGGGCGGTTGGCCGGCAGCCTCAGGGTCAGCCGAGAAACAGATGCACGCCGGCGACTGCGAGCGCAGCGGGCAACAGGATGTAAAGTGCAAACCCTGCTAACGGGGTTTGGAGATCCAGTTCGTGGTCGCGATAAAAACAGGACAATTTCCGGGAGAGCCGGACGTCACTCATGATGACCGCCTTGTCGACTAGCGACAGGGCCCGGAACTGCCGCATGAGAGCGGCGAGCTCGTGCTTTCCAAGGTCAGGATAGCGATCGAGCAAAGCCTCGACATCCTTCAACGTGGGCGACCGGGGCCGCCATCTTTCCATTCGCGCTATATATTTACTCATTTTCATTCCTTCGGGCCTCGCAAAGGGAGCCCGGCAAGATTCCGGGGTGATTTGTTTTATTGTCATGCATTATCGTGCGGCTCCCGCCGCCTCGGCGGCGGCGAGACGGGACTGGGAGGGGCTCGCCGAGATCATTGCGGCAATGATTGCGATCGAAACGCAGGCGGCGATCAACCATCCGCGCGCCGGTCGTCTAGTTATCGCGAGCATCAGGCTGTACAGGCCGATGACCGCCGCAACCAGAACCAGGCCCAGTATGTCTTCAAGGCTATATTGCCAGTGAAAGCTGGCTTCCGCCCATTCGCGCAACATCATTCAACTCCAACATTTGATCATCATGCCCACGCCCCAGCAGGCGGCGACAAACAGCGTGATGAATAGGACCAGCGAAACAATCCGCATTCGGGAGCCAAACTGAGGATGCTCGACCGGCGAGCCTAGCGAACACCGGATCATTCTGAATGTTCGTCCGCGTCGAGCGCCGCGCATCGCGCTTGCAGCGCGCTTACCAAGGCGAGCATTTCTCGTCGGACTCGCGCCGGCGCGGCTATTCGCGGGTCACACCATAGATCAGTGTATAGATCGGCGTAGGCACGCAATTTGGCCGAGATTTTAGCCTTTTCACCCTGGAGACGGCGCTCGATATCCGCCGCCTTCTGCGCGGCACGTTCAATCGGTAGCCCGCGCCCAGCGACATCGCTCCAGGCTGCGCGGCGCTGCGCCTCGACGGCGAGCCATCCCGGCGGCGTCGTGAAATGGCGCCGCAACGCGCCGACCATCGCCCGGGGTCGCGCCGCACCGGGATACAGGCGTAGCGCCGTTGCAAGTAATTGGTCTTCGGCTAGGGGTGAATGCTCCAACTCTTCGATCGGCGTGAGGCCGTGGTCGGAAATCGCCCGAAGGCGCGCAGCTTCGTGCGGCGGCGCGAGCATCGAACTCGCGCGGCGCGCCGCATCGTCAAGTATTTGGCGAAACAGCAATTGCTGTTCCCGGGGAGCAGTCACGTAAATCTCCATGGCCGCCAGCCCAAGGCTGGCAGCACGCTGTTGCAGTATTTCGAGGATCAGGCCTCCGAGCGGGACGATCTCAGCGCCGGAATAACGGCGGACCTAAGGTGCGGCCGCCCCGGATGGCGAACTGTCGGTCATGGCATCCGGCCAGCCTCGAAGCGCTGCCTGTGGTTGAGGAACACCCCGGGTCCGCCACCCGCGGAGCCGGGGCGGCTAGCGTTCGAGCAGCCGACCCACATAGTGCGCAAAGCGCGTAGGAGATGATGCATTATCGCTCATGACGCACGCAACATGGCGCTGACCCTGCGGAAGTCAAGCATGGTACCCCTCGCTAGCCTTTGCTTGTCGGCTGTCGCCGGGTCGATGAAAGCCGCGAATTTTATGGACGCTCGAGGCGATCTCATCGCGGCTTCTTGCTAACGTCGCCAAGAGCGACCGTTCGTCGGGCCGTGAGGCTGTCACCTTCGAGATATCGGGAAGCTGACCGAAAGGCTCGGCCGCAGCGGGCGAGATACAATGGACCACACCGGACCACTCGGGCATGACGGCGGCGAGCCATCGCGCAACGAAGCGGCCGGCGCGCGGCGAATGGATCAGGATTTGACCCACCTCGCCGAGGCGGTCCGCGATCGTATTGAACTCGCGCGGACCGCGCTCCTCGACACCGTAAACCGGCAAACGCACGACCCGGTAACGAGGTTCGAGCAGCGACTCCAGATCGCCGGCCGGCGTCGCCGCGCCGACATGCAGAATATCAGCCGGCCCGGCGAGTCCGTTGCGGATCGTCCGCGATAGATCGGCGAGGTTGCCCGACGCCGAAATGACGTGTCGGTAGCCGCGCGCCCGCGCATAGCGCGCGCTATGATCACCGACAGCGAACACGGGCACCTCGGCAAGCGACGGCGAGAAGCGGTGAAGTCTCACCCCGTTTAGACTCGTGAAGACGAGCGCGTCGGGCACCGCCATGAGCGGCGGCGCGGGTATCGGAACGACGCGCAACACCGGAGCACAGAGCGCATCATGCCCCGCGCCCGCAAGCCGTTTGGCCGTCAATCGGTTGAACGGGGCGGTGCGGGTCACCCAGATAAGCTCCTGCGTCATTGCGGCGCCATCGCGCGCGCCGCGCCGCGCCAATAGGCATCGACGCACCGTGCGAGAAACGCCATCGACAAGCTAGGACCGAGCACATCCTTCAGCAGAGGAACAAGATTGTCACCGAAGCGGCTGTAGACCGAACTCGGCAACTTGCGCGCGCGCGCCTCGGGAGCCAGCCGTCCTTCATAGGCCGCAATCGTCATATCGAGAAGGCGGTCGGCAGCAGCAGTGCCAGTTGCGATATCGATGTCGGCTCCGACGAGAAATCGCGCCGCAGCCGCCGAGAACGCAGCGCGTATGTCTTGCAGAAGACCGAAAGCTTCGGCTTCGGAAATCAGGCTATTCATTTTAAACTCCGGGCGCTGTCACGCCGCGACGAACCCGCAAATTGCGGGTTTCTTCTTCAGGAATGTGAAAGGAAGGATCCCGAGTCGGATCCGTATTTTCGAGCCTCGGAAACTGCCTCGCCGTGTCAGGCGGTGCAATCCGAGGCTTTCCCGCGCGTCAGCAGGCTCCCGGCATGGGCAAGGAAACGGAGAACCGTGTAAGTCATAATGCGGGCTATACCACAAACTGGAGAAAGGCCCAAATCGGCACTCCCGACCGCTCTTCAGGTAGGGCCCTTACATCCTGCGATGGCTGCGCATGGCGAAGCTCGACGTAATCCGCGCGACTCCGGGCAGCCGCGACAACACGTCTCGGTGGAACGCGCCATAATCGTCGATCCCTCCGATCTGGACGTGCAGAATATAGTCGCCATCGCCCGTCATAAGAAACCATTCCTGAACTTCCGGGTGCCGGCGGAGCGCTGCCTCGAAACGCAGCAAATATTCCTCCGACTGGCGTTCGAGTTCCACCTGCACGATCGCGATCGTCCCTTCGTCCGGCGACCCACCCGCCACGATCGTCGTATAGCCTCTGATCACACCCGACTGTTCGAGGAGCCGCACACGCCGCAAACAGGCCGATGGGGAGAGTCCGACCTCGGCGGCGAGATCGCTGTTCGTGATCCGGGCATTCAGTCGCAGACTCTTCAGGATGCGGCGATCCATATCACTCAGACTCGGCACGAAGATTCCTCCATCTGTTCGAAGATTCTGTCAAAAAATGCAGAAATCAGCACTGGCATTGGTCAATTCGGCGAAAAATTGCG
>NZ_JACBGA010000024.1:0-5612 GCF_021401285.1 Sphingopyxis sp. NFH-91
CGGATCGAGGCATTGACGTGCAATCTTTCCGGAAGCTTGGCGAGCGCCGTGCAGTCGATGAGGTCGATATCTCCACCGACACGAAGGTCGGCAGGCAACGCGGTCAGCGCGGTACAGCCTCCGAGGTTTAGACTCCCGGTCACGCGGAGCCCTTCGGGTAGCGCGGTAAGCGCGGTACACCCTTCAAGGTTGAGCCGACCATCTAGTTGAAAATCTTTTGGTTGGAAGACGCCGTCAACGATGTTGTGACCGTTGTGCTGAACAATTCTTGTCACACGTTATCTCCTGGAAACTTGTTGCTCATCACCCGTGAATTGCCTTCCACACCACGAACACTGCCATTCCGAAGACCAGGGTCAGCACGATGAGGAGAAGGCTCGAGCGAGCGGCCCAGATCAGCCCATCGCGTGCCTCGTCGCCGTCGCACCGGCTGAAGGCGTGCCGAAGATAGCTGAGCACAGGAAATATGCGGGTCGGATCCAAGGCCTCGATTGCACCAAAGGATGTGTGGTCAGACCATTCAGGACGTCGCGGAATGCGGCGGACGTCAGCAGTCACCTGGCCCACGAGCCGCTGCAGTTGATAGCGCAGGTTCCCAAGTTCTTCGCGGTGCGCGGCAAGCTCCGCAATGAACGCCTGCTCTTCGACGCTGCGCTTCTTGAGCACGGCTTCCACCTGGTCGGCGATACCCAAATTGCATACGACAATTTGCGTTAGAAGCTCGTCGTCCTGCAGCCCGAATATAGCTTCCATAGTTTGCAGATGGAGCAGCGTTTGCGGGGGCGGGTTCCGGTGGTATATCGCTTGGTAGAGCCGGACGACGTTCGAGATCTTACTCATCAGAACAGCCCCCCCAACGCGTCTTCGACATCGCGCTGCCACATACGAAAGCGCGCGCGGGTTCCTCGGGATAGGCCCGCATCGATCTGATCGAGACCCATGTTATCGGTGCGAAACTTGTCGTAGATGTGCTCGGGCAGCGCCGGACAGCAGAAGACATCGCCCCCAGTCTTCGCGACTGCTTCGAGAAGCTCGGCGTCGACGAGCACGAACTTTTGGGGCGGCCCGTGCCAGGCTGGGAGGTTGAGCAGCACGCGGCCTGGCGGATCGCCGGCGAGCATGGCATCGAGCGTCGCGCGTGACGCCTGATCGAGGCCCATGGTCCAGATGATATCGACGTCGATATCGAGCGCGTCTTCTTCATCCTCGATCGCGAAGCGGATGAACTCGTGGACCCGATCAAGATCCTCAAATCGCCCGCCGGGAACGTTGACGAGGATGTACGCGTCATCGGGCGCGTCATCGATGATCGTGATGAGCTTCTCCTGATCGGATTCGTCACCCAGGTCGATCGGCTCGACGCGATGTCGATTGCCATAGGCATGTTCGATGTCGCGCTGCGACAGGCTCGCTTCGATGAAGATGACGGGAATGCCGCGGTGCATGAGCGAATGTGCAAATGTTGCCAGCGTGCCGGTGCTGCCGACGCCGCCCTTCTCCTTCTCGTAAAGCATGAGGCGCTTGCGCCGGTGCTCCTCAACCTGTTCTTTGGTCGACATGGGTCACTTCCTTTCTGCGTTGAATAGTTTGGTCGCCTGGCCGCAGGGGTGCGGCTACCCGCGTGAAATGTGCGGTCATGATTTGGGCCTGCCGTGCTTGGCGTGCGCCTCGGCAAGACGTTGCCGGGCGTCGCCCTGCGATCGTGCTCGCCCGGCAAATCTCGCGGCGAGATTCGCCCCACGACCCGGCGCTGCGGCTTCGTTCGCCGTCCTTTGCGGAGACCGCGTCGAAGGGCTGTATGTTGCCTTGTCCGCGTGTTGCGCCGTTGTAACGGGCTGTTGCCGCGAGGGGACAGTGGGCGGCGGACCGGTAGGTGGCAAGGGAGCAGGCGGCGGCTCGGGGAACTGCTGCGACCCTGTGTGGAGCGTGTATCGATCGGCGACGGCGAAGTGCGCCTTGCGTGAGTAGCCCGCTGAGAGCAGACGCGTGATGATTTGATTGAATATCTCAGGTCCATCATCAAGTTCGGCGAGGGCCGATAGCTTTGTCGCGATCGCGCCGACGTCGAGAGCGGTGCCGCGCATGGCCGCGAGATTGGTGATCGCCGCGGCCCACTGCTCTGGCCCGTTCGTCGAATTCAGGAGGATCTCAGCAATCTCGTCTGGAATATCGGCCGCAGTAATCTTGCGGCGGCGGAGCGAGGGTGCGCTTTTCTTTTGCTGACCCGGCGGTGCCGGTTCGGCAATGCATTCAGGCCCAATCGCTATTGTGACGGCGCGGATCCGGATAATAGCGACCACGATGTTGAAGATGCGGGACGGCCAGACTAGGCCGGACGAGTTGAGGATCGCATCATGGAAAGATTTCTCAGCGTCCTCGAGTTCAAACACGAGCGCGTCATGGCGATACCGCGGATGGAGCCGCCAGGCGTTGAAACGCGGGACCGTCTTGCGGATCGCTTTACCGGTGATTTCTTGTAATAGCCTGTTTATACACGGGCCGAGCAGCGCGTGCGCCACAGCGCCATCGCGCAGTTCAGCGCCCGTCGCTCGCGATGCCTGATGCTGATCCACCGCGGCGTCGAAACCGGCGAACGCCGCTTCACACAATAGATTACCAATGGCATCAACAGCGTCGTCAAGGTAATCCAAATCGTCCTCCCGCACCGAGAAGACCGGGCCTCGCAAACAATCTCGCGGAGGCCTGACGAATCGGGCGGGCTACCATTTATGGTAATGTCAAAGCGATATCCACAATAACCGTTATTTTCGCATGTGGAAATATCGCAGACGGGTGGCTTATTTGTCACCGATATCTCGGTGTAAGGCGAAGTCTGTTTCACCTTACATCCGCCATTTTCGTGTATGGTGAAATGAAAATCCCCTTACATTATCGATGGAGTTTCCAGCACAGGAGATTTTGAGATTCCCGAAGATGTAAGCTATATTCGATGCGGGCTTACTTGTTTTGCGAAATAGGTTAGCTGCCCAATCTTCGATTGTGGAAGCTAACATCAACATGATATCCTTCGGATTAGGAAGGTCGGTTTCGCTCGGGACTTCCCGAGCGGGCGCCTGCCGCGGGCTGGTAGGACGGGCGCTGCCCGCCTTGGAAGCGTGGACTGGAGATCATGGATCCGATTGGAACTTTTCGCAGGCGCGCAGCAAAGCGGATCATCCGTGACTTGCCGCTCGACCTGGCGGAGACCGAACTCGATGATCCGTTGGGGCTCCTGCGCGGAAAGGTCCGAGCGAGTCTCGATTCCGCGCAGCGGTGGGAGCGCGGGAAAGCAGCTCCTGCCCGGCGGGCCTGGTTTGGCATTCCGAGCGTGCCGGACATATCGCGGCTGACGAGCGCGGCGGGGGAGCGGAGCTTCCACCTAGCGCGCAACGTAACCCGCGAGCGATCGGCGGCCACCTTCGATGATTATGCGACGGGTAAAATCGGAGACGCGAACGCGGAGCCAGAGCTCGCGTCAGAGGAGCGGACCGCTGCGGCGTTCGACCGCTACACGCAGGATCATGGCTATGACGATCGCCAGATCCTCGTCACGACGCTCGACCCGGATCCGGTCACGCGAGCCAGGCAGTGGGACGCGGTCGAAGCGCATGAGTTTGGGCGGCGCCAGAACAAATCCGCCGGACCACCGCGTCTCAACATCAGATATGAACGCGCGCCTGAGTTTCTGGCGGGCGCTGCGCGTCACAACGATTGTCCGGAAGGTTTGCGTGGCATCCTCACCGCCGAGCAGAGGCGGTTGGATGGCGGCAAGGCGCTCGGCAAAAAGCGCCAGTTGGTTGGTGTGCCGTGGATCGATCCGGAGGCGCCTGCCGCGCTGACGTGGCTCGCGGCGCTGCCCGGCTGGCCGGATGCGGATCCGCCGGTGAAGCTCAGCGAAGGTCGCGGCAGCTATGCGGTCATCGCGGGCGAGGCCGAACTGCCCGCCGATCTCGACGGCGCGGCGCACGAGCGCATTCTCGTTGGCGCGAATGCCTGGGTGCAATCGCTCGCCAATTCTGACAGCGGCGATGCTGACGCAAAGCGGGTCGTGCCCGCCCTGTTCGTGCGGCATGAACCCGACGCGCTCAATAACCTAACGAACCGGCACCTGCACTTCCAGGTCGGTAAGCGTGCGGTGACCATCGATGACGACGGTGAACTGGGGTTCGACGCCCACGTCGTGCCGCAAATCGCGACCAGCTTCATGAAGCCGTTCCGCTGCGAGATCGCGCGTCTCGTCAACATCGAACTGAAGGCCACGGACGCTGAATATCGGCTCTCGCCAGAAACCTACGCCAAGATGGGGCTGGATGCGCAAACCATGCGCAAGGTAGGTGGCAAAGCCACCGTACTCGAACGCGCGGGAGATACGCCGGATGTGTCGCTCGACAATGCAGCGATCGGCTGGGCGCGGGTGCTCGCGCAGCAGGTGGCGAAGCGCGATGCGGATTTCGCGGATGCCGATGCGGCTTTCGAATTACGCGAAGCGCGCGTGCGCGAAGTCCGCACTTCTGACGACCGCGACCGGCTGGAGCGGCTCGCGCGCGAGCTTCGCGATCACGAGCATACCGCGATCCGGTTGCGCGCCGAGGCCGCCGAGATCGAAACGCTGTGCGCTATGGCGCGCAGCCATCCGCGTATCGTTGCGAGATTTGCCCCGGGCTATGCCGACAAGGCGCGTAAGGACGGACACGATACCTATCTGTCGCACGCCTGGACCCGGCGGGGTAACGAGGCCGAAGCCTATCTCGATGAACTCGAACGGGAGTTGGTCGTTGAACAGGCCGCGATAGCCGAGCGCCGCGAGCAGGCGAAGTTTCTCGAACGCGCCGCCGCCGATCTTCGCGAACGGCTCGATCGAGACCTGAGACTTGCGATCCAGAACCCTGAGCCGACGCGCGTTGTCGACGCAATGCTGTCCAGCGAGGTCAGCTCCGCAACGATGCTGGATCCCAATGCGGTGATGAAGCGCATCGCTGAGACGCCGCTCCTTCTCAGCGAAGTCGACGGACGCTTGGTCGTGCTTCCCGCCAACGATCCTCAGGATTTGATCCACGGCGTCGATTTGAATGCCGCACCCTATCGAAAGCGGCTTCCGGCGATCCGCGATACCCAGCAGAAAGAACTCGCCCAGGTCGGCGCGTTGTTGGCGAAGCGCGGGCCGGCAGGTCTGGATGATGATAATCTCGTCGACAAGAGCGCGTGGCTGCAGACGGCGGTGAGGCGCTGGCGCGATACTCCCGAGATTGGGCGGCGGATCAAATTGCGCGATCTGCGCATTCAGGCGACCCGCGAAATCGCGTCAGGCCGCCAGCGGGAGGCCGACCAAGAATTTGCACTGTCGCCGCCTCGCGCGCTCGATCAGCCCTTACCGACGATGGCATCGCTCGGCGCACGCGGACTCGATATGGTGGGGCTGGGCGAGATCACACCGGGCCGCGAACCACAGCCGGTGCCCGCATGGCGTTCGCCGCGTGCAGACCTGCCGCGGGAATATGATATTTCCGCCGACGAAACTGCTCCCGTCGCGCCGAAGCAGGCGACGACTTTGCGCGATGTTCGCCGTGATGACTATCGTCCCATCCATCACAACGGGCGGGAACAGTTTGCTG
>NZ_JACBGA010000025.1:0-4980 GCF_021401285.1 Sphingopyxis sp. NFH-91
ACGCCTGCTCTTCGACGCTGCGCTTCTTGAGCACGGCTTCCACCTGGTCGGCGATACCCAAATTGCATACGACAATTTGCGTTAGAAGCTCGTCGTCCTGCAGCCCGAATATAGCTTCCATGGTTTGCAGATGGAGCAGCGTTTGCGGGGGCGGGTCCCGGTGGTATATCGCTTGGTAGAGCCCGGCGACGTTCGAGATCTTGCTCATCAGAACAGCCCACCCAGCGCGTCTTCGACATCGCGCTGCCACATACGAAAGCGCGCGCGGGTTCCCCGCGATAGGCCCGCATCGATCTGATCGAGTCCGATGTTGCCGGTGCGGAACATGTCGTAGATGTGCTCGGGCAACGCCGGACAGCAGAAGACATCGCCCCCGGTTTTTTCGACTGCAGCGAGAAGCTCGGCGTCAACGAGCACGAACTTTTGGGGCGGCCCGTGCCAGGCCGGGAGGTTGAGCAGCACGCGGCCTGGCGGGTCACCGGCGAGCATGGCATCGAGCGTCGCGCGTGACGCCTGATCGAGGCCCATAGTCCAGATGATATCGACGTGGATATCGAGCGGGTCTTCTTCATCCTCAATCGCAAAGCGGAGAAACTCGTGGACCCGATCAAGATCCTCAAATCGCCCGCCGGGAACGTTGACGAGGATGTACGCGTCATCGGGCGCGTCATCGATGATCGTGATGAGCTTCTCCTGATCGGATTCGTCACCCAGGTCGATCGGCTCGACGCGATGTCGATTGCCATAGGCATGTTCGATGTCGCGCTGCGACAGGCTCGCTTCGATGAAGATGACGGGAATGCCGCGGTGCATGAGCGAATGTGCAAATGTTGCCAGCGTGCCGGTGCTGCCGACGCCGCCCTTCTCCTTCTCGTAAAGCATGAGGCGCTTGCGCCGGTGCTCCTCAACCTGTTCTTTGGTCGCCATGGGTCACTTCCTTTCTGCGTTGAATAGTTTGGTCGCCTGGCCGCAGGGGTGCGGCTACCCGCGTGAAATTTGCGGTCATGATTTGGGCCTGCCGTGCTTGGCGTGCGCCTCGGCAAGACGTAGCCGGGCGTCGCCCAGCGATCGTGCTCGCCCGGCAAATCTCGCGGCGAGATCCGCTCCGCGACCCGGCGCCGCGGATTCATTCCCCGCCCGTTGCGGGGACGGCGTCGAAGGACTGTATGTCGCCTTGTTGGCGTGTTGTGCGGTTGCAGCGGGCTGTTGCCGCGAGGGGGCGGTGAGCGGCGGACCGGTAGGAGGCAAGGGAGCAGGCGGCGGCTCGGGGAGCTGCTTTAACGCTGTCCGGAACGTGGCTGGATCGGCTGCTGCGGCGTTTGCCTCGCGCGAGTACCCCGCTGAGCGAAGCCGCGTGATGATTTGATTGAAGATTTCAGGTCCATCATCGAGTTCGGCGAGAGCTGATAGCTTTGTCGCGATCGCGCCGACGTCGAGAGCGGTACCGCGAATGGCCGCGAGATTGGTGATCGCAACGAGCCAATGCTCTGGCCCGTTCGTCGAGTTAAGGAGGATCTCCGCAATATCGTCTGGAATATCGACCGCAGTAATCTTGCGGCGACGGAGCGAGGGTGCCCTTTTCTTGTTCTGACCCGACGGTACCGGTTCGGCGATGCATTCAGACCCAATCGCTATTGTGATGGCCCGAACCCGGATAATAGCGATGGCAAGGTAGAAGGCGTGCAGCGCCGGCCCCATTCCGGACGTGTTGAGGATCGCGTCGTGGAGAGATTTCTGAGCGTCCTCGAGTTCGACCACGAGCGCGTCGCGGCGATACCGCGGGTGGCGCAGGTAAGCGTTGTAACGCGCTGCTGTCTTGCGGACAGCCTCACCGATGATTTCTTCCGCTAGCCGGTTAAATTTCGGTCCGAGTAACGCGAGCGCGATAGCGCGACCGCGCAGTTCAGCGCCCATCGTCCGCGATTTCTGGTGCTGATCCACCGCGGCGTCGAAACCGGCGAACGCCGCTTCGCACAATAGATCACCAATGGCATCAAGAGCGTCGTCAAGGTAATCCAAATCGTCCTCCCGCACCGAGAAGACCGGGCCTCGCAAACAATCTCGCGGAGGCCTGACGAATCGGGCGGGCTACCATCTATTGGAATGTCGAGGGTATCTCCACAATAACCGTTACTTTCGCATGTGGAAATATCGCAGACGGGTGGTTTATTTGTCACCGATATCTCGGTGTAAGGCGAAGTCTGTTTCACCTTACATCCGCCATTTTCGTGTATGGTGAAATGAAAATCCCCTTACATTATCGATGGAGTTTCCAGCACAGGAGATTTTGAGATTCCCGAAGATGTAAGCTATATTCGATGCGGGCTTACTTGTTTTGCGCAATAGGCTAACCTCCCATTCTTCGATTGTGGAAGTTAGCAGCAACATGATATCCTTCGGATTAGGAAGGTCGGTTTCGCTCGGGACTTCCCGAGCGGGCGCCTGCCGCGGGCTGGTGGGAGGGGCGCAGCCCGCCCTGGAAGCGTGGACTGGAGATCATGGATCCGATCGGAACTTTTCGCAGGCGCGCAGCAAAGCGGATCATCCGCGACTTGCCGCTCGACCTGGCGGAGACCGAACTCGATGATCCGTTGGGGCTCCTGCGCGGCAAGGTCCGAGCGAGCCTCGATTCCGCGCAGCGCTGGGAGCGCGGGAAGGCGGCTCCTGCCCGGCGCGCCTGGTTCGGCATTCCGAGCGTGCCGGACATATCGCGGCTGACGAGCGTGGCGGGGGAGCGCAGCTTCCACCTGGCGCGCAACGTCACCCGCGAGCGAGCGGCGGCCGCCTTCGATGATTATGCGACCGGTAAGATCGGCGATGCGAATGCGGAGCCGGAAATGGCGGCAGAGGAGCGGCCCGCTGCGACGTTCGACCGCTACACGCAGGATCATGGCCATGACGATCGCCAGGTCCTCGTCACGACGCTCGATCCGGATCCGGTCAAGCGAGCCAGGCAGTGGGACGCGTTCGAAGCGCATGAGTTCGGTCGGCGCAAGAATAAATCCGCCGGACCGCCGCGTCTCAACATCAGATATGAAATCGCGCCTGCGTTTCTGGCGGGCGCTGCGCTTCGCGCCGATTGTCCCGAAGGTCTGCGTCACATTCTCAACGCCGAGCAGAGGCGGGTGGATGGCGGCAAGGCGCTCGGCAAAAAGCGCCAGTCGGTTGGTGTGCCGTGGATCGATCCGGAGGCGCCTGCCGCGCTGAAGTGGCTCGCGGCGCTGCCCGGCTGGCCGGATGCGGATCCGCCGGTGAAGCTCAGCGAAGGTCGCGGCAGCTATGCGGTCATTGCGGGCGAGGCGGAGCTGCCCGCCGATCTCGATGGCGCGGCGCACGAACGCATTCTCGTCGGTGCGAACGCCTGGGTGCAATCGCTCGCCAAATCCGAAAGCGGCGATGCTGACGCAAATCGGGTCGTGCCCGCCCTGTTCGTGCGGCATGAACCCGACGCGCTCAATAACCTGACGAACTGGCACCTGCACTTCCAGGTCGGTAAGCGTGCGGTGTCCATCGATGGCGACGGTGAACTGGCGTTCGACGCCCACGTCGTGCCGCAAATCGCGACCAGCTTCATGAAGCCGTTCCGCTGCGAGATCGCGCGACTCGTCAACGTCGAACTGAAGGCCACTGACGCTGACTATCGGCTCTCGCCAGAAACCTATGCGAAGATGGGGCTCGACGCGCAAACCATGCGTAAGGTCGGCGGCAAGGCCACCGTACTCGAACGCGCGGGAGATACGCCGGATGTGTCGCTCGACAATGCAGCGATCGGCTGGGCGCGCGTGCTTGCGCAGCACGTGGCGAAGCGCGAGGCGGATTTGGCGAATGCTGATACCGCTTTCGAATTTCGCGAAGCGCGCGTGCGCGAAGTCCGCACTTCGGATGAGCGTGACCGGCTGGACCGGCTCGCGCGCGAGCTTCGCGATCGCGAGCATGCCGCGATCCGGCTGCGCGCTGAGGCCGCCGAGATCGAAACGCTGTGCGCTATGGCGCGCAGCCATCCGCGTATCGTTGCGCAATTTGCTCCGGGCTATGCAGACAAGGCGCGGAAGGACGGACACGATACCTACCTGTCGCACGCGTGGACCCGGCGGGGTAACGAGGCCGAAGCCTATCTCGATGAACTCGAACGGGAGTTGGTCGTTGAACAGGCCGCGATGGCCGAGCGCCGCGAGCAGGCGATGCTTCTTGAACGCAGCGCTGCCGATCTTCGCGAGCGCCTCGAGCAAGACCTGGGTCTTGCGGTCCAGAATGCAGAGCCGACCCGCGTGATCGACGCAATTTTGTCCCGTGAGCCCCGCACTCAAACCATCCTCGACCCCAATGCGGTGATGCAGCGCATCGCCGAGACGCCGCTCCTGCTCAGCGACGTCGACGGACACCTCGTGGTCCTCCCGGCCGACGATCCTCAGGATTTGATCCACGGCGTCGATCTGAATGCCGCGCCCTATCGAAAGCGGCTTCCGGCGATCCGCGATGCCCAGCAGAAGGAACTCGCCCAAGTCGGCGCGTTGCTGGCCAAGCGCGGGCCGGCAGGTCTGGATGATGATAATCTCGTCGACAAAAGCGCCTGGCTGCAAAAGGCGGTGAGGCGCTGGCGCGACACTCCCGAGATGGGGCGGCGGATCAAATTGCGCGATCTCCGCATTAAGGCAGCCCGTGAAGTCGCGTCAGGCCGCAAACGGGAGGCCGACCAGGAGTTTGCACTGTCGCCGCCTCGCGCGCTCGATCAGCCCTTACCGACCATTGCATCGCTCGGCGCACGCGGACTCGATATGGTGGGGCTGGGCGAGATCACACCTGGCCGCGAACCACAGCCGGTGCCCGCATGGCTCTCACCGCGCGCAGAACTGCCGCGAGAATATGATATTTCCGCCGACGAAACTGCTCCCGTCGCGCCGAAGCAGGCGACGACTTTGCGCGATGTTCGCCGTGATGACTATCGTCCCATCCATCACAACGGGCGGGAACAGTTTGCTG
>NZ_JACBGA010000026.1:0-4455 GCF_021401285.1 Sphingopyxis sp. NFH-91
CCAGATGCCCAGTTTGAGGGCCTTGGCGCGCGCCTCGGCGCCGAGATAGCGATCGCTAAACTGAGGCAACGCAACTGCAAGGCCCGCTTCGACCATGGCTTGGCCCAGATCTATCTGCCGCGCGGTGCAGCTGGCGACGATCCGGTCATAGTCATCGACATCGCGCTGCTCACACCGCATTTCGGCACCATTGACCAGTTGCGCCAGTTTCGCCGACGCTTCTTTGCCGCATGCCCAGCTTTGTCCCTCGCGCGCGCAAGTCTGGTTGAGCTCGGGGGCGTCCACACCGTGCAAGCGGATGACGATCCCCGCCATATTGAGAGTGTCGCCGTCCATCGCCCGGGCCGAGCCACTAATGTCCTGCGCGAATGCGAACGCCGGCGTCAGCGCCAGCCCGATTACAAAGAACCATTTCATGGGAGATAAACTAGCCCGGTCAGCTTACCAATTCCTTGAACATCCTCGATCGATTGAGCCGAATGTCCGCTATGCGAATATTCGCCCCCGAGACCGACTGACAGAATTGGCGATAGCCCTATCGACCGAAGCGCCGACGGCCCCGAAGTCCTTTGCCGCGGATTTGGAGCCGATGACGGCTACGACGGTATTGGCCGAACCTTCAGAGCAATGCCAAGCGCGCCGACTCTTCTACGCTCCCGAACGGCGCTTCTGCATTCCCTTGATGATATCTCCAAGAACCAAGCGGTCGCGCAGATCGAGAGATTTCAGTTGACGGTAAATTACGAGCAACTGCTCGTCATCGCCATCTTCGTCCGGCTTCTCACCGACAAGGTGAGCGATGGACACCTCAAAATAATCGGCGAGCTTTCGGACGAGTTCGATCGACGGATTCTTGGCGGTGCCTTTCTCAAGCTCCCAGATATGGGCTTTCGACGCACCAATGGCGTCAGCCACTTCCTGAAGCGATTGCTGCTTTGCCGTGCGAAGGTTCTGCAGCCTCATCGCCAACGACATGCCCATGACCTCCTTAGACCCAACTTACCATGCGATCGGTGACATAGAAATCAACGATCGTTCGGTCAAGTGAACGATTTCGTTCGGCCAATTGACTCCGACTGTCGTATGACCTATCGAACGATATTGTTATTATTTGTCGGACGGAGCGCCGCGTGGGCCATAGCCAGCATATCATGGCAGATCCTCGCGGCTGGGCCGTCCACTCGGCGGAACTCAATGCTCTTGGATCACCTATCCGGCGGCTGATGAGCGAACGCGATACGCGCGCAGAGACCATCCGGTACAACACCATGAGGCCTTGTCGGGGGCGACTGGCATTGATGTTTCAAACTAAGCGGGAGCATAGGCATGGCTAAGAATACCACCAAATCGCAGGCGCTTGTTCCAGCTGAGCGGCGCCAGACGACCGTACGCAGGAAAACGGCGACGCCAGTCGTCGTGCCCGCAACGGCCGACACGCTGCTGCCGATCCTCGGCTCCGAATTCGCCGCCGAGAAGCTGATCGGCGACGGAGGCGAAGTCGCGCGAGAAGGCGGCGTCGCTCTCGTCACCGGCCGCGCCTATGCAACCCGCGATTGCGTCGTTCCCGCAGAAGAAATTTTCTACGATCAGGCTGCTCGGCCCGGTGGCAAGGGGGCGTGGCTGGGAGAGGCGGACAAGGTCAGCTGGCGCGATACGGCGAGTGGATACGACTGCATCATGTTGCGTAACACCGACAATGGCTTTCTCTGCGGATATGTCGGCATTCCCAAGGATCACCCTCTCTGGGGCTGGGATGCAAACGCAGTTCCGCCGGACATCGGAATCGATGTGCATGGCGGTTTGACTTATTCAAGACTGTGCGAAGAAGGGCCGACTCCGACGCGTCGGTTAGCCGTCGAGGCGCGCCGCATCTGCCACGTGACATTACGACCGGCGGTCTACCATCCGGTAGAACACGCAACCGACCACCGCGTCGAAGATTCGCATGCGTGGTGGTTCGGCTTCAGTTGCGATCATGCCTACGATCTTATTCCGAACGCCAGGCCGAATTCCTCCGGATCGAAGTCCTCGGAGCTTGGACGGATATATCGCGACGACGCATATGTTGTCAGGGAAACGGTCGCCCTCGCAGCTCAGCTGCGAGCAATCGCTGAAGGAGGCGCGGCGCCCGCGCGCGATGGCGCGCCGCCGCCGCTCGGCCTCGACCCTCGTCGCGG
The DNA here is from genome assembly GCF_021401285.1 of Sphingopyxis sp. NFH-91. Lineage (NCBI taxonomy): Bacteria > Pseudomonadati > Pseudomonadota > Alphaproteobacteria > Sphingomonadales > Sphingopyxidaceae > Sphingopyxis > Sphingopyxis sp. NFH-91. The sequence goes on from NZ_JACBGA010000026.1 coordinate 2,178, forward strand.
GGGTGGCCGTGGCTGACTTTGAGCGTCACGTCGGCGAACTCCCGTGGGGCTGGTGGCTTCGAGCCAATCCGCGCGGCTACGAGGATGCCGCTGGGCGAAATTGGGCGAGCGTCAGGGACGCCTTCTGGGAGGGAGAACTTGGATTCCCGCCGGTCCACTTCGCACCCGAACAGCATGAACTGATGCTGAGGGTCATGACCGCGATCGATGCGCGCTGGTTTGGCACGGAGAGCAACCACGATGTTTTCGGCGGGGACATGATGTTCTGGCGATTCTATCTGTGCTGGCTCGCCAGCATCGGTATGGTCGAGACATCGGCGGGGAGGGACCTCTTCGGTGGGGGGCTGAGCTCATTGGGCAGATCGGTGCTCATGATGCTGCAGGCCACGCGCGAGCCGGAATTCGAGCGCTTGCCAATGGCGGCGGTTGTTGCCGCGGTAAGTGCGAGCGCGGGGCCCGACGCCGAGTCACGGGAGCGGGCGCTGATCACCTTTGAACAGCAGGTTGGATTTCGTCGCCATCTGTTCGCGCGCGAAAATCTGGGAAGGCGATACCTGGTGACGTTGACCGGACTTACGGTTGGCGCGCGGATGCCGACGCGCAATATCGCGTGGTCGCAGTCCTTCGCCGATGCAAAATCGCGTGACGACCTTTTCGCCTGGCTCGCCGAGCGGGTGCACCGTTGGGATGATTGGGGGGGAATTGCCCACCGAAAGGGCGCGGACGCGCTTACAAGCCATCTATTGTCAGTGATCGTCGGCGCGGGCGGCCTGTCTTGGTGACCACTCGGCGCTGGACCGATGCAGCTTGCCGCTGGTCGAGACTAAGAGTTCAAATAGAATTCGACCTCACCTGGATTTGCATCGCGGATGCTCGTGATGATTTTTTCGCCAATTCCGTTCCAGCTTAAGACCCAGTGGTCGATCATGTCGCCGAGACGACGGCCGACGGCGAGCGTGCGGGCGGTGGCGGAGATGCCGCAATCGCGAACGACAATACAAGTTTCACCGGATTGGGGGATTACATCGATAAATAGGCTTTCGAGGTCGATCCTTAAACCAACATCTATATCGTCAGGCAAAGCAGTGATCGTGGTTGGTTCGCGGAGGTATAAATGTGAACTGACGCGAAGACCTTTGGGTAGCGCGGCTAAAGCATTGCAGCCTTTCATGAATAACGCTCCACGCACCCTCAAACCATCCGGAAGTGTGGTGAGCGCGGTGCAGCGATTGAGGGTGAGGTTTCCATCGGCGTGTAGGCGTTTCGGCAGCGAAGTCAGAGAGGCGCAGCCCCTGAGCTCGAGGGCCCCGCCCACACGCAGCCGATCCGGCAGGGCGATGAGCGCGGTGCAGTGATTGAGGTCGAGCAATCCATCCACTGTCAGTCCGGTCGGCAGTTCGGTGAGCGCCGTGCAGCCTCTGAGGTTGAGATCTCCGTCTACCGTCAGACCCTCCGGCAAGCTGGTCAGGGCAGTACAAATTCGAGGTTGAGCGATCCAACCACCCGCAATCCCTTCGGAAGCATGGTGAGCGCGGTGCAGAAACTAAGGTCGATATCTTCCATCATCCGCACGTTGGGCAACTGCAGGACGCCGTCGACGATGGTGTGGCCCCGGTGTTCAATGTTTTGCATCACCTGCCATCCTCCAGAAGAAAAACCAGATTGTTGTTTCGGTCCGTTTCGATCCTCTTGATGATGCGATCGGCGGTGCCGCGATAACTTAGAGCCCAATCCTGGATCACATCGCCGACCCGGCGGCCGATAGCGGCAGAAAGTATCGTTTCGGGGCAAGGTCGTCGGATAAGAATGATTCTGTCATTCGTAATGCTGAGATTTTTGAAGCCGAGCCCTCCGACAACGTTCAGCCCCGTCGGCAGTTTGGTGAGTGCGGTACAGCCGTAGAGGCTCAGCCAGCCACTTACGCGCATTCCCTCCGGCAGCTCAGTGAGCGCGGTGCTTAAGGTGAGATCGATATTTCCGGCAACGCCAAGATCGGCGGGCAGCGCAGTTAACGCCGTGCAGGCCCTGAGCAAGAGATTCGCACCTACGCTCAGTCCGGCGGGTAAATTTGTTAGCGCAGTGCAGCATCTCAAGTCGAGATCGCCGCCTACGCTCAGTCCATCCGGCAAGGTAGTAAGTGCGGTACAATAGGCGAGGCGGATCGAGGCATTGACGTGCAATCTTTCCGGAAGCTTGGCGAGCGCCGTGCAGTCGATGAGGTCGATATCTCCACCGACACGAAGGTCGGCAGGCAACGCGGTCAGCGCGGTACAGCCTC
>NZ_JACBGA010000027.1:0-3821 GCF_021401285.1 Sphingopyxis sp. NFH-91
AACTCGAACGCCAGTCGGAGGAATATTTGCTGCGTTTCGAGGCAGCGCTCCGCCGGCACCCGGAAGTTCAGGAATGGTTTCTTATGACGGGCGATGGCGACTATATTCTGCACGTCCAGATTGGAGGAATCGACGATTATGGCGCTTTCCACCGGGACGTTCTGTCGCGGCTGCCCGGAGTCGCGCGGATTACGTCGAGCTTTGCGATGCGCAGCCATCGCAGGATGTAGCTGCGGTACCTGAATGCCGGTAACCTCAGCGGCCGGCAACCTAATCGATCGGTGCCGAATGATATGGCAGCGCTCACCGGGCCGCCGGCGTATGCCGCCGCGGAAGGCCAAGCTTGACTTCCGCGGCCGGAGCGCCATCTTGAGGACGTCATGAGCGATAACGCTTCATCTCCCTCGCGCTTTGCGCACTATGTGGGTCGGCTGCTCGAACGCTAGCCGCCCCGGCTCCGCGCGTGGCGGACCCGGGGTGTTCCTCGACCGCAGACAGCGCTTCGAGCCCGATCGAAAGCGATGATCGACGCTTCACTATCCGACGCGGGGGATCCTTGGATCCTGCACCGGCGCGCAGATTGTCCCGCTCAGAGACCTTGTCCTCGAATTGCTGCAACAGCGCGCCGCCAGCCTCCGGTTGGCGGCCATGGAGATTTACGTGACTGCCTCCCGGGAACAGCAGCTGCTGTTCCGCCGAATAGTAGACAAAGCGGCGCGCCGTGCGAGTTCGATGCTCGCGCTTCCGCACGAAGCTGCGCGCCTGCGTGCCGTTTCCGGCCACGGTCTTACCCCGATCGACCAATTGGAACAGTCACCCCTCGCGGAAGACCAATTGCTGGCGGCGGCGCTGCGTTTGTATCCCGGCGCGGCGCGGCCCAGAGCCATGGTCGCCGCGCTGCGGCGCCACTTCACGACCCCCCCGGGCTGGCTTGCCGTGGAGGCGCAGCGCCGTGCAGCCTGGGGCGATGTCGCCGGACGCGGTCTGCCGATTGAACGCGCGGCGCAGTGTGCGGCCGACATCGAACGCCGCCTGAAGGGTGTCAGGGCCGAGGTCTCGGTCAAATTGCGCGCTTATGCCGACCTATATGCCGATCTTTGGTGCGACCCGCGAATAGCAGCGCCGGCGTCCGTCCGCCGCGAAATGCTCGCCTTGGTGAGCGCGCTGCAAGCACGCTGCGTGGCGTTGGCCGACGAGGAGCGCGCGCCATGAACAGCCCATTATTTGGCTCGCCAGGCGAGGCTTCTCGGTTGAGTTGCCGAATGCGGATGCTGACGCTGGTCATGTTCGTCACCCTGTTTGTCACCGTCTGCTGGGGCGTCGGCAGGATAATTGTCGGAGTTGAATGATGATGCGCGAATGGTCGGAAGCAAGCTTCCATTGGAATTACAATGTCGAAGACATATTCGGCCTGCTTCTCGTCGCGGTGGTCATCGGCCTGCACAGCCCGATGCTTGCCATAACGCAAAGGCCGGGACGCGGATGGTTGGTCACCGCCTGTGTGTACTTCTCGATCATGGCCGCGTTTATTTCAACGAGTCCCGCCCAATCCCGTCTCGCCACCGCCCAGATCGCCGAAGTCCGGCGATGAGACGCGGCTTTTTTGAGGATCCGGCATGCTGCGCGCTCTCTAGCGGCACCCGAAAGACACGAAAAATGAGCAAATACAAGGCACAAACGGAGATATGGCGGCCGCGGTCGCCCGCATTGAAGGCTGCGGGGAAATGGCTCGACCGCTATCCCGACCTTGGAAGGCAGGAGCAAGCCGCGCTGATGCGGCAGTTTCGGACCCTGTCGCTCGCCGAGCCGGCCGTGATCATCGGCGACGTCCGGCTTTCAGGAAAATTGGCGCAATTTTATGGCGATCACGAACCCGACCTCGAGGCCCCATTAACAGGGTTCGCGATTTCCCTCCTGTTGCCCGCGGCGCTCGCGGTCGCCGGCTTGCATCCGTTGCTCAGCTGACCGCGCGGCAGCCGGTCAACGCCCCACTCTCACATCTGGCCTGATGCAGGTCGCGGAGCTTCCCTTGCCCTTCGTTCGTTTCATCCCGCTCGCCACGAGCATAGCCGCGGCGCTCATTTCCCTTCCCAGTCTTCCGGCGCCCTGGGCATGGGCGATGCTCGCCGCAGGCATCACATTCTCATGCGTCGGGCTCTACGATCTGCGACAGCCGCTGCATTCGGTACGCCGCAACTATCCGATCGTCGGCCGACTGCGATGGTTCTTCGAGGAGATTCGTCCGGGCCTACGGCAATATCTCTTCGAGGACGATCATGAGGAAACGCCCTTTTCGCGGAGCCAGCGCTCGCTCGTCTATGCGCGGGCCAAGAATGAGGTCAGTGAGCGAGCATTCGGCACCCTCGTTGACGTTTACGAAAATGGCTACGAGTTCATCGCGCACTCGACGCGCCCCGTTCCTGTCGCCGATCCGGCCGCTTTTCGTATTCCGATCGGCGGCGAAGCCTGTCGCCGGCCATATTCGGCGTCGATCTTCAATATTTCTGCGATGAGTTTCGGCGCGCTCAGTGCGAACGCGATCCGCGCACTCAACAAAGGGGCGAAGCTCGGCGGCTTTGCGCATGACACGGGCGAAGGTTCGATCAGTCCCTATCACCGCGAACATGGCGGCGATCTCATCTGGGAGATCGGCAGCGGCTATTTTGGCTGTCGCGACGAACAGGGCGCCTTCGATCCGGAACGCTTTGCAGAGCAGGCGGCGGATCCGCAGGTACGAATGATCGAGCTCAAGATCAGCCAGGGAGCGAAGCCCGGCAAGGGGGGCATCCTGCCCGCCGAAAAGGTGACCCCCGAAATTGCCGCGACGCGGGGCGTTCCGATGGGGCGCGACTGCATTTCCCCGCCGGGCCACTCGGCGTTCAGCACCCCGATCGAGCTCCTCCAATTCATCGCGCGTCTGCGCGACCTGTCGCAAGGCAAGCCGGTGGGCTTCAAGCTCTGTGTCGGGCAGCCGTGGGAGTTCATGGCGATCGTGAAAGCCATGCTCAAGACGGGCATTCTTCCTGACTATATCGTCGTCGACGGCGCGGAGGGTGGCACCGGTGCGGCGCCGCTCGAATTCACCGACCATCTCGGCATGCCGCTGCGCGAAAGCCTGCTATTCGTCCACAACACGCTGGTTGGAGCGGGTTTGCGGCAGAAGATCAAGATCGGCGCCGCCGGGAAGATCGTCAGCGCTTTCGACATCGCCACGGTGATGGCGCTCGGTGCCGACTGGACCAATGCCGGACGGGGCTTCATGTTCGCGATCGGCTGTATTCAGTCGCTGTCCTGCCACACAAATCTGTGCCCGACGGGGGTGGCGACGCAGGACCCGATGCGCCAGCGCGCGCTTGTCGTGAGCGACAAGGCCGCCCGTGTTTATAGCTTCCATCGCAATACGCTGTTGGCACTGTCCGAGATGATCGCCGCCGCGGGTCTCGATCACCCCGGCCGGCTTGGCCCGCATCATCTTGTTCGCCGGGTCAGCCTCACGGAAATCCGGTTATTCTCCCAGCTGCACATTTTTCTGGAAGATGGAGAATTGCTGAGCGGCGCGTCGGATCGCGATTTTTACAGCGCCGCTTGGCGGCTCGCACGCGCTGATAGCTTTCAGATTGCGATATAGCAGGGTTAAGTCGACCGCATCGCGCAGTTCGTCTTGCATGATCCATCTGGCCGATGATTCGAAACATTTTGCTAGGTCGTGTTGACAAAAGACTTCAGCCATAGGCGCGAGGCGGCGAGGTTGAGGAAGCTCTCGAACGAGAGAAGTGTCTTGTCGTATCGGGTGGCGATCCGTCGTTGCTGTTTGAGCTTGC
>NZ_JACBGA010000028.1:0-3443 GCF_021401285.1 Sphingopyxis sp. NFH-91
CGGCGCGCCGGCCAACGGCTTGGGACGTGGAGCAGAAGCGACGGGCATCTTGGCTTGATCGACCTGCCACGCACGTCGCGCCGGTGCCTGCCGAATTAATGGACGCCCACCAAGGTGCCGACCCTGCCGCCCTGTGGCGCCGTGCGCCTGTCCCTTTCCTGTTCGCGCGGCGTGCGGATGCCGAGGCACCGGACACGGTGAAGACGCTGCGCCACGCCCTCGGACCTCGCGCCGCGTGGCTGACACGGCCCGACATACGCGCCCGCACCCGCGCCGCCTGGTTCGTCCAGCAGGAGACGCGGAGCGATATCCTGCATGATCTTATGGTCGATTCCGGCTTGCTGCCAGCCGCGCCGCTGCGTGCAAACGAAGCGGACCGCTTTCGGCACATGGGCGATCTGCTGCTCGACGAAGAGTGGCTGCTGGTCAAGCGCGGTTCGGTGCGGTTCGATCCGCCGAAGGAGGCGGATCGGTTGAAGCGCGCGCTGGCATCGGCGCGGTCCGGTGGGGATATGGCGGCCGCCGGGGTGATCATGTCGCTCGAGATCAAGCGGCGAACAGCGAAGCAAAAGACGAAGCGGTCGAAGTCGTCGAAGCGCCTTCATTCGCCCGCTCGCGGGCTGCCCGGCCGAGAACCCGGCGGCCGCGGACGCTGATCGGCAGGCCCTCAGGGAGGGTCTGCTTCTCTTAAAATGACGATCACCCCTGCGGCGCAGCCGCAGGCCGATCTCGCATGTCCGCCGGATGGAAAAGCGGGACGCGGCGGCGCGCCCGCTGAACAATGGAGACGCTGACGCGGGAAGCGAGGAACAGGGTGAAAGGAAAAGAGGCAGGAGTTCTGTCTCGGATCCCTGATCCTCCGAAAGGAGAATATCGTGAACGAGTATCAACTTCCCAAATGCCTGCAGGTGATCGGTCTGGCCTGCATTCCGCTGAACGACTTGCCGGACGAGCATCCCGCGCTGGCACGCCGGCCGGTTGCGGCGGCGGTTCTGACGTTGGTCGAACAAGATGATGGCCATCGCTGGATCAACGCGATTTGCGTGTCCGACGCGCGCAAATCGGAAATCCCTTTGCCGCACTTGCTCGACAAGACGCTGTTGCCCAGCGTGGTCCAGATCGCGTCCATGGCCGATCGCATGACGTTGGCGATGGACGCGATGAGCCGGCGCTTCTTCGTCGAGCCGGCCCTTGCAGAACTCTGCTTTGGCAAGACAGCTATCGATCCCGTCGCAATGGGTGACCGTGGGTTCGATGAGCGAACTGCGTGCCGTCGTTTCTCGGTCCCGATGCCCGAGATCGGCGATGCGGACATCGAGCTTGCCTGGTCGCGCTCGGCGCCGGCGTCAGCCGAAGACCATGCGCTGCGCGTCGCGACCGCACGCTTGATGCTGTGGGCGCATGTCGAAGCGTTCCGCAGCGCGCGACCGGAACCCTTCTTCGAGACGATGCTGGCGCTGCGCAACTGGATCGATGCCAGTGAATATCTCAAGTCTGCGCTCGCCGATATCGGGAACTCCCGCCCTATCCGCCGCGCAGACTCATTCGCGCATCATTATCGCGACTATCGACAACGCCTTGCTGCGGGGGACGAGACTGCGAGATGGGTCAGCTTCGAAGACGGGCTGTTCCACGCCTGAGCGAGCCTAACTCGTAGGCCCACAATCGACGGAAAAAATGGCCTCGCTGCTCGGGTCGCGCGAGCAGCGAGGCCTGCGAGCGTGCATATGCACAACGCTTCGCATGCGATGGGCCGCTGTCATGCCCGTCAGGGCACGGTCTAGCGACCAGCTTTAAATATCCGGTGAATCGACGCCCAGTAGCCGCTGCGGTGCCGCCTCGCCGTTTCTCCATCACATCCAATCTCAGCAAGGGGACCGCAGCGATGCGGCTCCTTTTCATTCGTAGAAAGAAGTACCAAATGACGACCATCCACAACATCCGCCCGTTCAACACCCGCTATGTGATCCGGGAACGCTCAAGCCGATATACGCCCGAACTCTTGCGCACGCACCGCACGGCGCAGGCGAGCTACGCTTACATCAACCGCCAGAATAGCGTCGATGAATGGGGTCCGACGCCGAACTGGGCGTCGCGCTCCGACCTTGCGGCGGCGGGCCGATGTGCTCCTGCCCGCGCCGCCGGACCCAAGCTGGGGGGAATCGCGCTGTGGGCACAAGCGGACGAGAATGCGGCCCGGTATCGGCCCGACGAGCCGACAATCGCGCATTGCGTTGGCAGTCTGCCGCGCCATGAGGACCTCGCCTTCTGGCGCAATCTGATCGAAGGCTTTGCCGAGGATTATCTGGTCGCCCGCGGTATGGTCGTCGACTGGGCGATCCATCATCAATCGGAAGGCGACGATCAGCCCGAAATTGCGCCGCACGTGCATTTCCTCATCACCTTGCGAGGATATGACCCGGAGCACCGCGATTATGGCAAGGTTCGCCAGAACTGGCTGCGGACGGAAAACTCCCGCAAACGCCTGGCCGAGCGTTGGTGGGAACGGACCGGTATCGTACCGCCCGAATATGTCATGGCAGCGACAGCGTAAAAATCCCGCTGAGATCGTGTCGGCACCGAGCACGGGTAAAGCGCCCGGTGCCGAACACCCTGAATATCGCATTGCCTGTTATGGCTTCAGAAGGATCGGATAGCGAGGCCTTCAAGCCATAACAGGAGAGAAATCGAGCGAAGAGGGTGATCTGAAGATCGGAGGAGAAAATAGAATGTATATCGTTGAACCAATAGCCATCGTCGTGGCCGTGTATGTTACGGTTGTTTTTATGCGCGAAATGCCGCGCCTGGTTGCATTGCTAATCGTCTGGATTGCCGACCGGCTGTCGGCAGCCAGGCAAACTCAGACCGTGGAAGCGCTTAACGGTCGCAAAGTGCCAGCGACTTGGACGGCGGCGTCGGAAGATCGCAAGTTGTTGCGCGCCGCCATGCGCTCCACGATGCGTGTGACGACGTTTCGTTCGCTCTATCCGACTCATCGCTAAGGGAAGCTGCTGAGCCCAGGTGTCGGCAGTCGAATTGCCGACGCCTGGGTCAGCCGGATAAATCATTATGCGAGTCCCATATCAGGGGTTCATCAGATGGCCGGTGTTCGCTCGCGCCATGATACTTATTTCGTCTCCAATCGGGAGCGCGACGTTGCCAGCGACCTCTCGTTACGCCCAGGGAGATCACTGAACCCTTACATAAGGATTGGGATCGCATGCCATGATCTGCGGCATCAGTGACAGGATCTTACGCGCCATTTTGATCCGATCAGCCCGATGGTCCAACGGGATTTCCAATACCCGACAAAGTGCCGCATTGAGGATCAGCGTGCAATAGGCACCCCCTTCGTGGGGTGATCGGCGTGCAAAAAGGACCCCTTCATCCCGGGGATTTAGTCGGCCGACTGGTTTTGATCAGTTGGCGAGAACGGGATGTTG
>NZ_JACBGA010000029.1:0-3021 GCF_021401285.1 Sphingopyxis sp. NFH-91
ATTAAAACTGGTCTTCATTCTCATTCTCCTTGGAGCTAATGTTCAAAGCTCGTCGGACGAGATTATTCCGCCGACCCTGAGTTATAGGATCGTCGAAAGCTGCTCCCAAGCTACTCAGAATGTTTTTTTCATTTATTCGAATTTCGATAGATCTGGGCGCAACGTAATGGGCGCCCGACCGCACCAAGGTTGACCCCACTTAGATTCTGGGATCATCATCGCGGCGCTGCTGCCTAGCAGGCTGTTGAAGAAGTCCACTGCGTGGCGATGAATGTGGACTGGTCGCCGTGGTGGAAGCTGATTTCACCCTTGAGCGTGCCGTCGTCCTGGAGTTCGGCCCAGCCTTCGCCGGATGCCTCGTCCATTTCGTCGAAGCCTTCCCATGTGAAGTGGATGCTGGCCTTGGCGTAGCTGCAATCGAGAGTGCCGGTCACCGCCCCGAAGCGGAATTCACTGCCATCCGGATCGTCGAAGGCGATATAGCCGGGGCCGAGCAGGTCGATAAACTCGCGGTCCCAAAGTTCCATCTCGGCGATGCGCCATTTGCCAGCCATCGGATGGGTCATGGCGGCGCCTCCAGCAGCTTGGGCAATCGCACGAGGTTGTAGGCGGCCGCGGCGAAGGTGAAGGCCCAGTCTACCTTGGCGAGGCCCCGCAACTTGGTCTTGCGCAGGCCCGCAACGGTCTTGATCCAGCCGAACGCTTCCTCGATCCGTTTGCGGATCCGCTGGCTGGCGGCGTATCCGGCATGGCGGGTGGTGCGCCGGTCGATCGCCGAACGGCGACCGTTGGTGTTGCGCGCGACATGCGGGCGGACATTGATCTCGCGCAGTTCCTCGACGAAGTCCGCGGCGTCATAGCCCCGGTCTGCGCCGAGCGTGATCGCGCCGGGCCGATCGGCATGCGGCTCGATCATCTCCAGCGCCGCCAACCGCTCGGCATGGCCCGAGACGCGGGTGAGCCGGGCATCGACGATCAGCCCCGAACGGTTCTCCATGAGACCGTGGCCGATGAAGCACAGCTTCGCTTCCATCCCCGGCCCCTTCTTGTAGAGCATGGCATCGGGATCGGTGCGGCTCGCATGGGTGGCGTTCGAGCGCTTCTCGCCCCGGAAATCGGCGGGCGCATTGCGGCCACCAGCGTCATTGCCGCCATCGCCCTCGTCGTCCCTGGGCCGGAAGCTCTTCATGCTCGCCCAAGCCTCTACCAGGGTGCCATCAACGCTGAAATGATCGCGCGACAAGAGCTTGCGCACGCGGGCCTGGTCGAGGATCGCACAAAGGAACTTCGCCGCCACGTCTCCCGCCAGCAGCCGCTCACGGTTCTTCGAGAAGGTCGAGTGATCCCACACCGGCTCGTCGATACCAAGCCCGACGAACCAGCGGAACAGCAGGTCGAACTCGATCCGCTCCATCAGTTGCCGCTCCGAGCGGACCGAGTAGAACGCTTGCAGCAGCATCGCCCGCAACAGCATCTCGGGCGAAATCGACGGGCGTCCCATTCCCGAATACAGCTCCGAAAAATCGCTCGAGAGCACCCCCAGCGCCTCGTTCACGATGCCCCGTATCAGCCGCAACGGATGTGAAGCTGGAACCCGCTGCTCCAGATCGACGTATGAAAACAGCTCCCCCGACCGGCTATCCGCTCCGCGCATCGCGTCCTCGATGTTCAGCTAAACCCTCCCGGCTGAATCACAACTCCCGCGCCGATGCCAGCGACTTCTTCAACAGCCTGCTAGGTGAATGGACGTGCTTGGTCGTTGCTAAGGTAAGTTGGCGCCGCTGATTAAGGTGCAGTCGCCGCACAGGCAGCCGTTTGTTTAAGGATTAACCTAGTGGACGCGGAGCGATGGGCGATCTCTGTGGTAGGACAGGGCGTGCGAGGCGGGGTAGCTACGGGGAAAATGCCTTCATTCGAGCGAGATCAGGCGACGTGCCACGTCCGAATTACGGCTACCGCACGGCTGTCACAGCGCGCAGCAAAAGACCCTGAGCGCCTGCATGGGAACGCCGCACCGATGTTCTATTGCGGTTGGTCTGTGATGCCACTAACTGTAGCCAGTGAGTGTAGCCAGTCGCAACTGGTGCCACGCGAAATTGGCCGAAAACAGGGCTTTTTGGGGTGCAGCTTTTCCTTAGGTGAGGTTCCTGCCGCCCCAGCCAGCCGGTGTTTTCAGAAGCGCTCACTAGGCCGCAGGGCGTCTCATCTAAATCAATAGAAACAATGAGTTATCTTGAGACGGAATCGTATTTCCGCTCAGGCCGTCCCCTTGCAGCTCGACCCGTTTTTGGTCAATTTGTTGGTACGCATTTCGCGCTTACCAACAAATTTTCCGTGCGCAGGATTCGAAGTTGCAGCCACGGGGGAAGGTACCAACATGCTTACCAACGTCGCGCTCAAGGCGCTCAAACCCGGCCCCAAACCCTACAAGAAAGCGGATGGCGGCGGGCTGCTCGTTCTCGTCCAGCCCAATGTGTCTGTCGTCAGAACATTTGGCGCAGATCGCGGCGTTGATTAGCGGAGCGCGGGCCTCGTCCTGGGGTTGATATTAAGCGGCGAGCTTGCGGTGCTGCAAGCGTCGGTGTTCGATGGTCTTCCGTTTGATCCTTTCGCGCTGTTGGATGATGGCGTCTGCCCTGCCGAAGTAGGTGTCGGCGGGCGTCACATTGCCGAGGCTTTCGTGATATCGGCGGTGATTATAGTGGTCGATGAAGGCCTCGATCCGGGTCTCCAGATCGCCGGGCAGGAAGTAATTTTCCAGCAGGATCCGGTTCTTGAGGGTCTGGTGCCAGCGCTCGATCTTGCCTTGGGTCTGGGGATGCATCGGGGCGCCGCGGACATGGCTCATACCGTTGGCACCGATCCATTGGGCCAGCTCCTCGGCGATGTAGCTCGGACCATAGCACATTGGGAAGCAGCCTTTCGAAGGGCCGCGATGCCTTGATGGAGACAAGGGCGCGTAGCGCCCGCCGGCTTCATCAAGGCAGTCATGACCTGCCAGCAGGTCTCTAAAGAGAAGTT